>JBCCIM010000015.1 GCA_039111535.1 Bacteroidota bacterium
AAGCCCTTTCTGTTTTGTTTTAATTTTAGGTTTAAAAATAAAAAGCCCTTTCTGTATTAAGTTATTGTTACGGAAGCCCTTCTTTTTTAAACAATTCTGAATTTGTGCGTATCTAGAACCGCAACCTGAAAAGTGTCAGATGTCTGGTACATGGGTGCTTCTTGGTAAGCCGGCTGCTGCAGTACAGCGGTAGTTGGGTATCAAAAATTCAACCTTAGAAGAGGTTTTAGCTATGAAAAATCAAATTGCAAAATATACAGTTCTTGGTCTTTTTATCCTGATGATTGCGCCGGCAGGTGCCGCTGCACAGGTGGCTACAGTTTCGCAGCAGCCGCTAATCAGTCAGTATGTCGAAAATGACGCCGTGACAGAGAAGAAGTCATGGTGGAACCTGCTGGGTCGTCAACTCACCCACTCAATCGACAAGCCTTACACAGAAGTTTCTGTTGCTGAGATGCAAAACATCATTTTTTTTGCATCGAACTACAAAAACAAAGTGAAGCTGAACGATGCAAATGCACCCTTGCTTGACGTACTCAACAACCATCCTGATCCGCAGTACCGTTTGATGGCTGTATCAGCAATCAATGCCATTGGCCAGCGCAGCGCCATGATTGCAATGAAGCGTGCAGCTGACAACGAAGCATCGCCGCTGGTAAAGCGTGTTGCGATGGTTGCGGTCAACAAATACTTCGCTATTAAGTAATCCTGGCGGCGTTCATCTGGCGCCATGGTTATGTAGCGTAGTTACTAGAGGTAAATACAAAGGCATCCGGTCGCCTAGCCGGATGCCTTTTTTATTGCTTTCTTTTTTGTGATGGATTTCTGAGCTTGGCATATACGCTATTGCTATCCAACAGAAAAGTAATCCCTATGCAACGCCCTGTGCTGCTTCTGCTTGTTCTTTGTTTGTTAACTGGCTGTGCATCCGACAAGTCCGCGGATGATACTGTTCAGATTGCCGTGATCCCGAAAGGGACAACCCATCAGTTTTGGAAAAGCATTCACGCCGGCGCCAACAAAGCCGGTGAAGAAAAGGGCGTAGAAATAATTTGGCAGGGCCCGCAGAAAGAAGATGATCGACAATTGCAAATCCAGGTAGTCCAGAATTTCATTAGCAGGGGCATCGATGCCATTGTGCTGGCCCCTCTGGATGCGCGGAGCCTTGCACAGCCTGTTGAGGCTGCTGTAAAACGAGGCATTCCGGTTATTATTATCGACTCGGGGTTGGAGTCGGAGGCCCACACCAGCTTTGTGGCGACGGATAATTATCAGGGCGGTGTGCTTGCAGCCGAAAGGCTCAATGATGTGCTGGGTGGCGAAGGGAATATCCTGATGATGCGCTATCAGGAGGGCTCTGCAAGCACCGCCAACCGGGAGGCCGGTTTCCTTGAGCGGATCAAAGAAGTTGCGCCCGGGCTGAATATTTTGTCAGACAACCAGTATGCGGGCGCCACCATCGAAAAAGCATTGCAAACTGCGCAAAATTTGCTCAACCGGTATCCGGAAGTTGACGGCATTTTCTGTCCCAACGAGTCATCACTGCAGGGTATGCTGCGTGCACTGCAAACGGCTGGCCGCGCTGGCGAGGTCAAGCTGGTTGGCTTTGATGCCAACGAAACGCTCATTGCCGGCATGCGCGAGGGTCATATCGATGGCCTTGCCGTACAGGACCCGTTTATCATGGCTTACACCGGTGTAAATACGGCGGTTGCTGTTGTGCAGGGGGAAACGGTTGAAGCGCGGATCAATACACGGGTCATGATGATCACGCCTGAGAATATGGATACCGCTGAAGCACAGGATTTGCTGAAGCCCGACCTTGCGCGTTGGCTCGACTAGGCAACTGAAACCAAACGGAAAAACTGTAGGCAGTTGTTTCAGGTACGGCTAATTGGTTATCCGGATGCTGTGTTCAACGGGAATGGTTTTAGGCGGAAAGCAGGTTGTGTCATCGCACGTTTGATAGCGGAAGCTGCCCGAGACGGTATAGTCACCTGCCGGCGTAGCGGCATCGGTTTGCAGGGGCACGGCAATATGGAAGGTCCCGTCGTAAACCGATAACGTATCGGTGCTGCCGGCAAGGGTGTAGGCATGGCCAGGTGGGTATAACGGCGTGCCTGGTGTCAGGTAGTTGGAGCTGTCGGGTTTAATGGTCGCCGGGATCAAGTATGCGTGGGGTACTGGATTTGCCTGTGCGTGAAAGCGCGGGCCAACGGTGAACGTAAAGGCCAGCGTATCTGCTGCGCCGGCTTGTATGGTGCGTGTTTCAGCTGGCTCATGTACCAACCGGGTTATGGTTGCAGGTTTGACCAGAGGCTGCGGCGTTTCTGGTGAGTGCGGTGCATTGCAGCCTACCCAAAGCGCGCCGGCAAATAGCATCCAGACAGGGCGTACGTTTTTCATTAGCTAATGTCAGTTTGTGCCGGTGCAAGAGCGTTCACGACCCAGCAAGAATCCGGTCGAGTTCAGAACGTAAGGCAACCAGACGGGCATCAAAATTATTGGTGTCGAGCAACGACATAAACCTGACATTGCCTTGTCGGTCGATGATGAGGTTTGAAGCAATCATTACTTCGTGCCGGGGCAAGTCGGGGTGCACATCTGCAGGCGCATAGCGCGCAGTTACATTACCTTCTCGGTCCATCAACATAGGGAAGCTGAAGCCGGCTTCTTTTTTCCATGCAGACGCAATGGCGTCGTCCTCTCCTACATTCACAACCAGGGTTTGGACGCCGCGGTCTTTATACTGTTCGTGCAGCGCTTGCAGGTGTGGATCTTCTGCCCGGCAAAAGGGGCACCAACTTGTCCCAAAGTGCACCACTACCACGTCCCCTGTAGTTGTTCTAAAGAGACTTCGAGGTCTGTCAGGCTTGTTAGTGTAAAGTCTGGCGCTTCAAAATGGGTGAGCGAGGTGTCTTTTGTGCCGCAACTCCAAAAGAAGAGGCTGATGAAAAGAAGAATGCAATACGTACGCATGATGTTCTGGAATTGAAACGTGAAACAAGCAAAAAGAAAGAGGCCGGCAGCCTTTCAGGGTTGCCGGCCTCTTTAATTAAGACGCAGTTTCTTTTCAAATCACCCAATGCACATGCTTTAAGACGATTTGCTGACCAATACAGCCCAGTCCATATTTGCATCAGCCGGCGCACTGCCGAGGCTTACTTCGCCGCCGCCGGTTACACTGGTGACAGAGCCAGCCTGGAAATCGCCGCCGGCACGTGGATTGTACCATTGGACACTGTAGTTGCCCACGGCCAGGTCGAGCGATGCTGCGCCACCTGCAGGCAGGTAAACCAGATACACTTCGCCCGGGTTGGCAAGCACGTGTGCATTGCCCGACGTAGCAAGCGCGTCATCGGGTTGCATGGTCCAGAAAGGTACGTGATCCTGGAAGAGGGTCAGCGCATGCCGTGCATCATCCCAAACGGTCTGGCGCTGCCGCCAGTCTTCTGAATTCAGGTCGGTGTGTGGGAATTCGTAGCCGAAATAATATTCTACGCCGGCGCCACCTGCCATCAGGTTGCCCCAAAGGGTAAGCTTACGAATGTCATCGCGGTTACTGCCCGGCCCGTCAGGTTTGACGCCCACGGTATGGCGTCCTTGCTCATCGTTCGAGACGACCCAGATTTTTGACGTTTCGCCGGATGCCTTGACCCACTTCAGGGTCGCATTGTGCACATTGTCAAACATGGTTTGGACAGACAATCCATCAAGGTCCGATGCATCACCCAACAGCGGCCGGTATACCTCTTCATGTTGCTCAGGATATGTATGGATTACAACCGGATGATCATAGGGGTCGAGTGCATGAATGTATTCGATGTATGATTTGACGCGTGTTTGTGTCGGATCTTCCCGTTCTTCCCAAATATCATTCTCTTCCCCGAGGTTCCAGTTCGAGGCGTGATGATGTCCAAACCGCGCGATCAGCTCGCGATAGTAGAGTTTGCGTTCAGGTCCCAGGTCGCCATTGTTTAGCAGGAGATCGTTTTCCGTTTCCTGGGTTTTGAAATGCAAAAACATGCCCAGCGAATCGCCATGTGAAAGCACAATTTCCCATTGGTCTAGTTTGGATACATCATATCTGTCGTGCACATCGGGCGAGATCCAGGGCCATACGTCTTGTCCATCACCAATCACATTCATGGTGAGGAAAGAGAATACGTTGGGCCCCTGTGCCGCCAGGTAGTTAATGGCGCCGATCAATGCTTTGCCTTTGCCGCCTTTCCAGGAAGGATCGCCTTCGTTCCAGTCGGCCAGATGTGGCTCGTAGTGGTGCAGCGGTGCCGTGGGTACTTCGCCTTCGCGTTCCTGGCCCTGCGCCAGTTGCGAGTAGGTGTCATCAAAGTCGACGTAGCCGAAGAGGTTTTCCGGGCTGTCTGCACCGGCTTTAACGAAGTAGGTACCGTCGTCGAATCGGAGATACCGTTCGCCAACGTACCGCAGCATGCCTTTGCCGCGGTGGTCGCGTCCGGTTTTGTCGGTTTCAGCGATGTCAAAACTACCAGCTGCGCCGTCGAATCCTGTTGCTGTTCCAGCGTTTTCGTCGAGGCTGATGGCTACATCGCTGCCGGAACGGAAAGAGGCGCTGTATTGCCAGGTGCCAGTTTCGTGTGGCGTGAAATGCACGCGCCACTTGTTACCTGAGATAGCACCTGTTTCGCCGGCGTTGCCATCTGCGGCAAAGAACCCGGGCACAACCATGGATGCACCGGAGCCGGCATGGGTAAAGGTGACCGAAAGGCGGTAGTCTCGAAAGGGATTTGGCGTACCAGATTCGGCCGCTTCAGGTCCATCGAACGTAAGTGTGATGGGGTGCCACTTTTTCAACTCGCCGGTGAGGCTGGTTTCACCTGACAAAGTCCCGGTGCTTGTATTGTTGCAGGCTACCAGAACCAGGGCGATCAAAAGTGGGAAAAGAAAGCGGGTTGTAGTCAAAAAGTGATTTCTGCGGCAATTATGGGCGTGCAGCATGGTATTAAACTTTAGGGTGATAGAACGGTGGAGGCTGATGTTAATCAATTTCGCAACCACCCACAAAAGGCGTGGGTAAATGGCTGCTGGCATTTTGAATGGGGCTATTCAACGTGGTATGCGATCAATTGGCCTTCCTGCATGACGGGTACGTAAAGCATGCGATCTGCTGCGATGTAGTCAACATCAGCAGCGCCTTGTCCCAGTTGTTGCAGCAGGGTGGATCCTGAGCCTTCGTGGAAATACATGAGCCGGCCACTTGCCCAGTCTGTTGTGAATACCCCGCCTTTTTCGTCCGGCTCAACAGCATCAAGTGCGCCGTCTGGTGCACTGGCATCGAGGGTGCGTATCGCTTGATCTGCAAAGGATATTGCCTGGAAGTAGCGGGCCGTTCCTGGGTTGTCGGTTGTGCCATCGCCCGCAGCCACCACAAGTTCTTCCCCAATGACATGGGCGCCATTGGGCATCTGAATCTGGTCGTTTTCGAGCCAGACGGATAGTGTGCCATTTGCAAAACGATAAATTTTGCTGAACCGTGAGTCAGTTACAAAAATAGACCCGTCCGGGTGTACGGTCACATCGTTCAGGTAGGCATCGCCGGACACTTCGTGGCGCTGGACTATTTCGCCAGCATTGAGGTCAATTTCAACAAGCGCATTGATGTCTGAGGCCCACAGGCGATCCTCGCCGAGGGCAATGCCTTTGGGGGCGTTGAGCCCTGTGATCCAATCCTGCACAAGCATTTCCCCTGTAGGTGATACTTTGGCGATATAGCCAATGCCATCCATTGCATCGCCGGCGCCTACGAGGTTGGTCACATAGATGACGGCTCTTTCAGCATCGTATATGGCCGATTCCGGGCGGTCGAGCCCTGTTTCGAGCCGCCACGCTTCCTGTAGGGTTGGGGCGACTACCTCTGCGGTGGCCTCGGCGGATTCGGGTTGTTGCGGTGTGGTGCATCCGAACAACAGGATGACACTACCCGCGAGTAGGGAGATTTTGGAGCGTATCTGCATGGTAGTAAGGTGAGATAGAGGACTGGTGGGATTGCACGCAACAGCAAACTTAGCCAAAAGTCTGGAAAGGTGCCGCGTCTTCTAAAATTAGGAATCCATTAAATAATGCTCCACTGCGCCGATAATGGTTGAGAAGGGTCACGTCCTCTTGTCCAATCATCCTCTGATGCTACATGAAATCCAGCATTTACTACGGCCTGTTTTTGTTTAGCCTTTTTCTTGTGGTAAGCACACTGCAGTTGGGTAAATCGCACCTCACATACAATAAAGTGCAGCAGCAAGTGCAAGCTGCAAAACAAAATACCCCCCAGATACGCCGTGGTGAAGTGCCAATTGTCGCGCAAATACAACGCCCCATGCTGCTACCTGACGATCTGACGACAGCAGAGCCGGCTACAGATTCTATCGCCGTAGCCCTACCAGGCCTTACCAACCCGTAGCATTTAGTTAACATCCATTTAACATTCGCGAGGTAACTTTGTAAATCTTTGTGCCGTTATATCAACCAAATGGTTGAATCAAATGGTTAAACGTCCAGATTTACCCCAGATGCGGGAGCAAATAGAAAAAGAAGAAACAGAAGAGCGGATTTTCCAGGCTGCATTGCAAGTATTTGCAGCCAAAGGGAAAAGTGGCGCCCGCATGCAGGAAATTGCTGATACGGCTGGCATCAATAAATCTATGCTTCACTATTATTTCAGAAGCAAAGAGAAGCTGTATGAGGCAGTGTTCGATTACGTCTTTAAGCGTTTCGAATTGCTGCAGTCGACGTTAGAACACGCAAAAACCTATAAAGACACACTTCGTGCTTTTATAAATGGATTTGTGGATGCGCATCACCAGGACCAGGCTGTTATTCGTTTAATGACAAACGAGAACCTTGCTGGTGGGACAACGATGGGCAAAATACTCGCACGTAAAGACGACTATGCTTCCCCGCCATCCATTCTGATTCGTGAAACCATCAAGGCGATAGAGCGGGGCGAAATTCGTCCCGTTGATCCCCATCACATGTTGCTCACCGTCATTTCCAGTTGTGTGTTTTTTATGATTTGGACGCCAACCATCCAAATAAAAATGCCCGGTGCTTCGGAAAACTGGGATGCTTTTGTAGAAGCGCGCAAGAAACACATTTTTGAGATGATTTATTACGGACTCTCAACGGGTGACGGTGTGCTTGATCGACAAGAAAACAATATCAAAACCCCTGCTTGATGAACAGTTTAGTCAAACAGCCCGTCAGTCGGATATTGCACCTGGTTGTGCTTACTGGTTTGCTGGGCCTAAGTGCATGCTCTTTTGCGCCGCGTATACAGACGCCCGAGCCTGTGACAGCAATGCCGGCAGATTTTGTGCACATGGATACCACAGCTGAGGCATCTTCGTATGCGCCGGCAAGTTGGTGGTTGTCGTTTGATGATCCCGTGCTGAACCGCGTGATTGATTCAACACTTCACGCGAACCTGGACTTGGTGGAGGCGGTAGCCCGCGTTGCAGAAATCCGTGCGCAATACCGTATTGAGCAGTCGGCTCTTTTTCCCAGCATTCAGGCCACAGCAAGCGGCTCTTTTAATGACCAGCCGTCTAATTCGGGCTTTGGTGCCCAATTTGCTGCGTTAGGTGGCGAGGGTACTGAAGGAGAAGGCGGCGAAGAAATTACCCAACAGCCAGCCGGCCCGGATCGGATCTCTTTTGAGAATTACTCCGCAGGGGCCACGCTGTCTTATGAGCTCGATTTCTGGGGGCGCATTCGCAACTCAAGCCGCGCTGCCCTGAGCGAATATTTTGCATCTGAAGCTGATTTGCAAGCGGCCTATCTCGCGGTAGTCAACCAGGCCATCCTGACGTATTTCGAGGTGGTAGACTTACGCCAGCGCATCGCATTCAGTGTCGAAACCATCGACATCCTCACCGAGCGCGTGTCTCGCACACAGGAGCGGTATGACCGCGGGCTGGTTTCTTCGTTTGAGCTGTATGCCACATTGCAGGATTACAGAAATACGCAGGCCAACCTGCCCGTGCTTGAGCGCCAGTTGGTAGACGCGCAGGGCCGGCTGGCAGTCGTGATGGGGAAATATGCCGGCCAGATTGATGCAGTGCTCGGAGATACCCTGGCACCACGGCTGGATACATCGGCCATTCCCGTTGGTCTGCCTGCAGACTTGCTTACCCAGCGCCCGGATGTACGTGCCGCTGCTGAGCGCCTCGAGGCAGCGCGCTACCGCATTGGCGCCCGCAAAGCAGAACTGTACCCCACTATTGCGCCATCGGGTACGATCGGATTGCAAAGCAGCAACTTCGACAAGTTGTTTGACCTCAACCAATGGTATGTGAACCTCGTCGGCAACATAACCGCACCCCTGTTTCAGGGCGGTCGGCTCCGGGCCAATGTGGATGCCGCGGAGGCACGCTATATCCAATTGGCAGCCGGCTACACCCGCACCGTGATTACGGCCTTGCAGGAAGCTGAGAGTGCCCTTGCGGGCATGGAAGAAGAACGGCAACGGTTTGCGTTCTTGCGTGGCCAGCGCGAAGAAGCGCAAGCAGCAGTTGATCTCCAGGCAAGTCGGTTTGAAAGTGGTGTAGGTGAATACCTGGATTACCTGGACGCTTTACGGACCTACTACAACGTAGAAACCAACCTTTCCGCCGCTGCCCGCGACCTTGCCCTTGCAAGGCTGGGTGTACATCGTGCATTGGGAGGTGGATGGATTGAAACTGACATTAACCCTGCCCTGCAAATGGTGGATGCCCCACTCACAGGCATTGAGTGATCCATTATGAGGTGCCCAACCAGTCACCTTGCAGTTCCGACCAAAAAGATTAAGACGCTAAAAAATAAAGAACTCCCATGCTCAGAAATACGCTAATTGCTGCGGGCATTCTATTAATCGCCTTTGCTGCCTTCTTTCTTATGATTGCGCTGAAGCCCGAACCTCCGCGCCGTGCGCCTGATGTACAAGCGCCACTGGTGCAAACGGTTTTGGCTGAGGTTAGAACCGGCGCCTTGCAAGTTGCGGGTAACGGAACAGTACGTCCGCGGGCACAGGTTAATCTGGCGCCGCAGGTTGCCGGCAAAGTTGTCTACGTGAGTCCGGCCATGGTAAGTGGCGGGCGCGTACGGAAAGGGCAGGTGCTTGCCCGTATCGAGCAGGCTGACTTTCAAAACAGATTGCGTCAGGCCCAGGCTGATGTTGCGCAGCAGGAAGTCGGGTTGTTGCAGGCAGAAGAAGAGTCGCAGATTGCGAAAGAAGAGTACGATCGGTTTCAGCTCCGCGAAAATACGCGGCAAATCATCAGCCCTTATGCCAGTGTGGATGCCAATGATTATGCAGCGCGGTTGATTGGTAGCGAGGGGAAACCTGCTACTGCCGGCGGTGATGATGGTGCTGAAGGTCCGAGCAGCCTTGTGTTGCGTGAGCCCCAGCGCCTGGCAGCAGAAGCTGCGTTGGCCCGGGCGGAAGCCATTCTCGAAGATGCACAACTGTCGCTGTCCAGAACCAATATTGTTGCCCCTTTTGATGGGTACATCCGCTCTGAGTCTATCGATTTAGGGCAGTTTGTAGCGATGGGACAAACCGTTGGCGAAATTCACGCTGCTGACGAAGTTGAAGTGGTTGTGCCGCTTTCGACAGATGAAGCTTCGCTGATTCCTGACTTATGGGTGAAGCGGGCGGATCGAAATGATCTGACAATTCCTGCCAGTGTTTTTATGGAGTATGGCGGACAGGAATATCGATGGGATGGCTATGTGCACCGGGCAGAAGCTGCGCTGGATGCTGCCACAAGAACAGTAGACGTTGTGCTGCGCGTTCCCAAACCATATGACGGAGGAGAACTGGTTGAACTGCCGGGCGAAGTGAACCTGCTTTCAAGCCATGCCCCGCCGTTGCTTGTCGGACAGTACACCTCTGTTGAAATCAAAGGTGTTGCACTGCAAGACTATTTTGTAATTCCCCGCCGGGCCTTGCGTGTCGACAACGAAATTTGGACGATCAAAAATGACTCGCTGATTCACATCGCTCCGGTACAGGTGATTCAGAAGATTGACGAAGAAGTGTACGTCCTTGGAGACATGGATGAAAACACGGATGTAGTCATTAGCGACATGGTAGCTGTAACAGAAGGGATGCGGGTCCGCCCGAACAGAAACTGAGACAGGCTAAAAACCGAATTGAATCAAGAGAAAGATGAGTGATATAAAACCACAAGGACCCGTTGCCTGGATGGCGCAAAATGGTGTCGCAGCAAACTTGCTGATGATCTTTTTGCTGGTGGGTGGCCTGTTCTCGCTGAGCACCATTGTGCAGGAAGTTTTTCCTGAATTCAGCCTGGATACGATCCAGATTAGCGTACAGTATCCGGGCGCTACACCAGTAGAAATAGAAGAATCGATTGTCCAGCGTATCGAAGAGCGCATTAAGTCGGTTGAGGGCGTGAAAGAGATCACGGCTGTTGCTTCCGAAAGCGTCGGCTCTGTTTCTGCAGAAGTTACCATTGATGCTGATGTTAGCCGTGTGCTGGATGATATCAAGGCAGAAGTGGACCGCATCATTACGTTCCCCGATGAAACGGAACGCCCGGAAGTACGCGAAGTCACAAACCGGCAGAGTGCACTGCGTATTGCGCTTTATGGTTCAGTCAGTGAACGCGCGTTGAAAGAAGTTGCCTACCAGGTTGAAGAAGAGCTCGCTGCATTACCTGAAATCACCTACGTAGAAACAAGTGGGGTACGGAATTACGAGATTTCTATCAATGTACCCAACGAAGTATTGCAGGCGTACGGGTTGACGCTGCGTGACATCGCCCAGGCGGTGCGCCAGGGCAGCCTCGATTTACCGGCCGGCAACATCCGGACAAGCGCGCAGGAAGTACGCGTCCGTACCCTCGGCCAAAACTACAGCCAGCAAGACTTCGAAGACATTGTCGTGCTGAGCGCACTGGATGGCACAAAGGTTAAGTTGAGCCAGATTGCCAAGGTGTCCGACGGGTTTGAGGAAACACAGCTTGTGACGCGCTACAACGGACAACGCGCCGCTTTTGTGGAGGTCTTCCGGACTTCCGATGAACGCGTGCTTGAAGTTGTTGCGGCAGCTTCGGAGCACATCGACAACAAAATCCGGGCAAATTTACCCGAAGGCGTCTCGATCGAAATTTGGGAAGACAATGCCCAGAATTTGCGCGACCGCATGTCGTTGCTCGCAAAAAATGCCATGATCGGGTTGCTGCTTGTAATTATTGCACTGGCCTTTTTCCTGAATATCAGACTGGCATTCTGGACGGCGGTCGGGATTGGGATTTCCTTTATAGCTGCCTTTTCTGTGATGCAGTTCTTTGGTGTTACCCTGAACCTGATGTCCCTGTTTGCCTTCATTCTTGCAATTGGAATTGTGGTGGATGATGCCATCGTGGTTGGCGAAAATATCTACGCTGCCCGTGAGAAAGGTGCATCGGCGAGTGAGGCAGCGATACTTGGGGCAAAGCGCATTACACGCCCGGTCATTTTTGCGGTATGTACCACGGTGGTTGCGTTTATCCCGCTACTGTTTGTGCCGGGCATGATGGGTAAAATCTTTACTGCCATTCCTATTGTCGTGATCGCAGTGCTTGGGTTATCGCTGATTGAGTCGTTGTTGATTCTGCCCTATCACCTGTCGCATTTGCCGGCCCCTGGCGAAAAAACGAAAAACCCGGTTATGCGCGCGTTCGAGACAATTCAGGGTTACGTAGATCGTGGCCTCAAGCGGTTCAGCAATGGTCCGCTCAGGCGCGCGCTGCGGTTCTCTACAACGAACCCGGGCGTAGTGGTGGCCGGTGCTTTCGCGATGGTCATTTTGTCGGTTGGCCTTATTGCCGGCGGGTATTTACGCATCACGTTTTTCCCTGCCATTGAGGCGGATGTGGTAACAGCTACGCTGGAAATGCCAGAAGGCACTTCGATCACAGAAACGCGCCGCATTGCCGACCGCATTGAAGAAGGCGGACGTGCAACCAGTTTGGCAATTCAGAATACGTTAACAGACGATGCTCCAGAATTGATGACGGCAGTTTATACCGTTGTGGGACAACGCGCCCAGCAAGGGGGACCGGATGGCGGCGGATCCAGCGGGCTGCAGGCAAACGTTGCGAATGTTCAGATTCGGCTACTCCCGGGCGAACAACGGACGATTGCAGCTGAGCGGTTTGCAAATGAATGGCGAGACCGTGTGGGCCAGGTGACGGAAGCAAAGGTACTCAACTTTAAATCGGAGTTGATGAATTTTGGTGCGCCTGTGGCGGTTGAAGTATCACATCCTAATCCGACTACATTGAAGGTGATCACGAACCGCATTATGGATGAACTCGCATTGTATGAAGGGGTCTACGACATCGAAAGTGATCAGTCGGAAGGGACGCGCGAGGTGCAACTGGAGCTGAAGCCGGCGGCCCGCAGTCTCGGCCTGACCCTCGATGGACTTGCCCGAGAAGTGCGTGCAGGTTTCTTTGGGGAAGAAGCCTTGCGTGTACAGCGTGGCCGGGAAGATGTAAGGGTGTATGTTCGCTTGCCTCAGGATGAGCGAAATGCCATTGCTGATCTTGAGGCCTTCCGCGTGCCACTTGCAAATGGTAGTGAAGTGCCTTTGGGAAGCGTTGCTGCCGTTTCTTTTGGTTCTGCGCCAGCTTCCATCAACAGAAAAGAAGGAAAACGGGTTGTGACCCTCAGCGCAGAGGTGAACGAGTCCATTGTGACGGGACAGGAAATTACGGCCCAGTTGCAGGAGGTTAACTTGCCGGCACTCCAGCAAGATTATCCGCAAATGCAATATTCGTTTGGTGGAGAGCAGGAAGAACAGGCTGAATCAATGGGTGCGCTTGGACGTGGTTTCTTGTTGGCGTTGCTTGCTATTTATGCGCTGCTTGCCATTCCTTTCCGGTCGTATACACAGCCTTTGATTATCATGTCAGCCATCCCGTTTGGGATCATTGGTGCTTTTCTGGGGCATTTCTTCCTCGGTATTCCCGTTGGGCTACTCAGCATGTTTGGCATCATCGGCCTGAGCGGCGTGGTTGTGAATGACGGCCTGGTGATGATTGACTTTGTGAACGAATTGCACAAAAAAGGAATGCCGATGAAAGAGGCCATCATCGAAGGAGCGATGACGCGTTTCCGGCCGATATTACTGACCTCAATAACTACATTCCTGGGTATCGCGCCGATTATTTTCGAGAAAAGTCTGCAGGCGCAGTTCCTGATTCCGATGGCCGTTAGTCTCGGGTTTGGTATTCTGTTCGCAACCGTGATTCTCATGCTGCTCGTGCCGGCGATGGCCATGATTCAGTATAAAGTGACCACGTGGTTCGCTCGTAAGTTCGGCAGCGATGCCGCGCAGATGCAGGTAAGCCCTGAGCCGGCGGCCTAAGGCAACTCGTATTCTCAATAAAAAAGCCCCAACCTGTACATTGCACGTTGGGGCTTTTTAATGATGTATAAAACCTACTCTTCTTCTTCAGGCTGGCGCGCACCGAGTTCGCGGTCTAGCAGGAAAAGGTTGGAGCCAGAATCACCAATCAGGCGCAGGGTGTCGATAACTGCCCGAACAGAGTCCTCTTCTTCGACCTGTTCATCAACAAACCAGTTGAGCAAGGTTTGCAGCGGGTAGTCTTTGTTTTTTGTTGCAAGGTCGTACAGTTCATGGATACGACCGGTAATGTACTGCTCATGGCCCAGCACTTGTTCAAAGGCTTCGAGTGGTGTTTCGAACTGGATAACGGGTTTATCCAGTCCCCCGAGTTCAATGGTACCATCGCGCGAGAGCAGAAACTCGTAGAATTTGAGGGCGTGCTCTGTTTCTTCTTCCCATTGCAGGCGGAGCCAGTGGGCAAAGCCACTGAATCCCATTTCGTTGAACCGGGCAGACATCGCGAGGTACAGATACGCTGATTGAAATTCAGCTTGAATCTGCGAATTAATTGCGGCTTCAACAGTTTTGTTTACACTTTTGCCGGAGGCGGGAGAGCTACTCATATATCTTTTATGGCTGGTAAGTTCAGGGTTTGTAGGGCTATAATCAGATGAAGGGAATTCTAGTTCCTTTTCATCCGTAGGAACAAACAGATCGTTCGACTTCTACTACAGCATATCTTATCTATAGAAAAAGGTGAATATGAGGTATTGATACAACGTACAGACCCCGCGTGTCGCAGCATCCGCCTGGAAAGCGTGCTTACCCCTTGATGCGGCATTGGCGTGTGTAATTCCGTTATTATCTTTCACCTTTCATATTCCAGTTTATATGGCAGTACCTCAGATTTTGTGGGCGGACGACGAGATTGATTTATTAAAGCCGCATATTCTTTTTCTAGAAAGCAAGGGCTACACAGTAACAAGCGTTTCAAACGGTTCTGATGCCGTGGAGCGTGTGCGGCAAACCCGGTTTGATATGGTATTGCTCGATGAGCAGATGCCGGGAATGGGTGGATTGGAAACACTGGCCGGCATCAAGGAGATCGACCCTGACATGCCCGTTGTGATTGTGACCAAAAGTGAAGAAGAATACCTGATGGAAGAGGCGCTGGGGCAGCAAATCAGTGACTACCTGACCAAACCCGTCAATCCCAGCCAAATTCTCCTGACGTGCAAGCGTATCCTGGAGCGCACGCGGCTGCGTAGCGAAAAGGCATCCCAAACCTACCTCCAATCGTTCAATCAGATCAGTGCGTCGCTGATGAATCCGCTCTCGCACCAGGAGTGGGTTGAGCTTTACTTAAAGCTGGTTAACTACGACCTTTCGCTGGAAGGTGATGATGGTGCGCGGCAAGTGCTGGATGATCAGTATCGGGAGGCCAACAGAGAATTTGGTCGCTTTGTAGAGAAAAGTTATCGCGACTGGATCGCCAGCGTATCCGAGCCGGCAGGTGAGCATCGTCCGGTGTTGTCCCATGAGGTGGTTAACAAATTTGTGTTGCCCCACCTGGGCCGGAAAAAGCCGGTTATCTTTATGGTAATCGACTGTATGCGGCATGACCAATGGCTGCAGTTTGAAAAACTGTTATATCCATTGTTCAACTTCAGCAAGGCGTATCATTATTCGATTTTGCCGACGGCGACACCATACTCCCGAAATGCTATTTTTAGCGGTTTGCTGCCGCACGACCTGGAGCGGCAATTTCCTTCGCTCTGGTCAAAGGGGGAAGAAGATGAGCACAGCCGCAACAGGAATGAAGAAGCGTTTCTGTCGAAGCTGCTTGAGCGTAAAGCACCCAGCACCCGTATGCGGTACGAAAAGCTGGTTACAACGCAGCATGGCCGGGAATTCGCACAGAACATCAATGAGTTTTTTCAGAGCGACCTGAGCGCCATTGTGGTGAACTTTGTGGATATCCTCGCCCACACCCGGTCGGACTCTGCCGTACTCAAAGAAATTGCGCCCGACGAAAAAGCATACCGCGCCCTTACGCGCACCTGGTTTGAGCATTCCTGGCTGTTCCAGGCCTTTCAGAGCCTCGCTGAGCAAGACTGCACGGTTGTGATCACCAGTGACCATGGCGCTGTGAGAAGCTTGCATCCTACCAAGGTGATAGGAGACAGGGAAACGTCTACAGCTTTGCGGTATAAGTACGGCCGGAATCTGAAATGCGACGAAAAGCACGCGATTTTTGTAAAGGACCCGCTTGATTTTGGCTTGCCAAGCCGTGGCATCAACACCAACTATATTATCGCGAAAGAAGATTACTATTTTGTCTACCCGACAAATTATAATCATTACGTCAACATGTATCGTGATACCATGCAGCATGGGGGTGTTACCATGGAAGAAGTTATCCTGCCTGTTATAACGATGAACCCGAAGCGGTAGAAAGGACGCTGCTTGCCCCGCCATGAATCTGATAGATGGTCCCGTTATATCAACATCTGCTGACCAGACCCATGCATTGGGGAAGGCGTTTGCTGAAACCCTGGCGCCTGGTCAGGTGGTTGCGTTGTATGGCACGCTTGGCGCCGGCAAAACCCGGTTTACCAAAGGTGTATGCGCGTACTGGGAGATTCCGGATTCGCTGGTGAGCAGTCCGACGTTTACCCTGGTTAACGAGTATGCGTCATCGGTTGGCCCCATTTACCACTTTGATGCATACCGCATTGAGCAGGTGAGCGAGTTTTTTGAGCTGGGGTATGAAGACTATTTTTATGGAGATGGTATTTGTCTGGTTGAATGGCCCGATCGGGTTGAGGCCCTGTTGCCAGATGATACGATCCGCCTGCGTTTTACCCATATGGGTGACGATCGGCGTGAAATAGTGCTGCTCTGAAATCTTTGTGCCCCGCGCTATTTCGCCCATTGAGCCATGACCTATCCTGAAGCAGCTAACTACCTGTTGGAACGCCCGCGCTTCGCGGTGGAAGGCAGTGCGGCGTATGCGCCTGGCTTGCAGCGAATCGAAGGCGTACTGGAAGCGATGGGGCGCCCGCAAGCCGCCTGTCCGCTGGTTCATATTGCCGGCACAAATGGCAAAGGTTCAACGGCCTCTTTTTTGGCGGCGATCTTTACAGCGTATGGAAAACGGACAGGATTGCACACATCGCCCCACCTGCATCACCTTGCGGAACGCTTACGCATCGATGGGCAGCCGGCGCCTGAAACATGGATTGCCTCCCGCATAGCAAAGTACAATGCTGTGTTTAGTCTGTACCATGTCAGCTTTTTTGAGGCGATGGTAGCGCTGAGTTTGCTGTATTTTGCAGAAGAAGGGGCGGAGGTGGCAGTTGTGGAAGTGGGCCTGGGCGGGCGGCTTGATGCAACCAACATTGTTTCCCCCGAACTGGCGATAATTACCTCGATTGGTTTGGATCATACACAGATTTTGGGAAACTCAATTCGAGACATTGCAAGGGAGAAGGCCGGCATAATTAAAGATGGGATTCCCGTGTTTACCGGTGTAACGCAGCCGGATGCAAGCGCAGAGATTCAGCAAATTGCAGCACAGCGCGCTGCTCCAGTTTATGCCATAGAGGATGTTGTGACCTGGGCGCCGGTTCAGGATTCATTGGATGGGACGCGCATCAATGCTATTACGAATGAAGACCAGTACAGCGACCTGCAGCTTGGTCTGCGCGGTGAGCATCAGGCCAGAAACGCGCTTTTAGCGCTTATGGCTACAGAATATATGTTGCCGGCTGGATCCCGACGGCATGCCGCCATCACGCGTGGATTGGCAGAAACGGCGCTTTTGTCCGGTTTGCGTGGACGCATGGAGGTAGTGAACAAGGAACCCCTTGTGGTTCTCGACGTAGGCCATAATGCAGAAGGTCTCGCTGCGGCGCTAAAACACATGTCAAACGCCGTAATTGAGAATGAAGGACAGCTATTTGTGATGTTTGGCACGATGCGTGATAAGGATACTGTGCAGATGGCCAAGCAACTTGCAGCTATCGGGGCATTTGTTTTTACACCTCCGATACACTCCGACAGGGCATTGCCCCCAACTGAATTGGCTCAAATTCTCCGTTCCCATGATATCGCATGCACATGCGTTGAGAGCGTTGAAAAAGGGCTTTCACGGTTCTATGAAGTAGCTACCAGCAAGGACGGTCTGTTGATCGTGGGCTCACACTTTCTTGTTGCTCAGTATAATTGAGTAAATAGGTGATTCCTTAAAAATCCTTGTTGTATATTTAGATAAATCCGATTGATAGTAGTAAACTATCTCCTTTGAAGGCGGCGGCAACAGGCAATCCATTTTTTGCGCTGTTGCAGAGGAAGAAGAAAACCTGGATTCACTTAAACGATAGTAGCAAACCGTTCAATTTGTAGGTTTTGGATAAATTCTAGAACTCTTGAAAAATGCTACGCAGTTCACATAGAAACCAGTGAATCGTTAAAATTAACAGATATAGCCCTCTTTGCTGAGGATACTTTGCGTATGAGATTTTCCTGATGCTGTTAAAAAAAGCAGAAGTAATGCATGATACGTTGATATTAAGGCGATAAGCCCTATCTTAATTGACACAGCATTTCGAAAGAAAGCTTTGGGGTGAATGTGTCCCCTCCTGATCGACACCTGAGGATACCACCCAATTCAACGAAAATCCTGCCTACCTCCTTTTTTAAAGCATTCCTTCGTTCCGTTACTTGGAATCTATCCCATGTTAGGCCTCTCTCTGGCATTCAGTAGAGCCGTCTGGTGTAGCAGATGACAACGAGCAGTTGGTAAGGAAAAAGAGGCAATCATCAAATTAACCCACTTGACAAAGCAACAATCGTTGCGTGAGAGAAAGACAAATCACGCGTTATGAATATTTCTGATTTAAAAAGCAAAAAACTTGCTGACCTTAGAGACATTGCCCGCGGCCTCGGCCTGACGGGTTACTCTGGATTGAGGAAGCAGGACCTGATTTACCTAATTCTGGAAACGGAAGCTGAAGTAGCAGCAACACACACAACCGCAGCAGCTCCACAGAGCGCTGCCGTCGCTTCACCACCTAAAAGAGCACGTCGCACGGCTACTGGCAAAGGCCAGGCCTCATCTCAGCGACCTGCCCCGGGCGATGACAACGGCTCAAGCGCTAGCGGTCCTGTTCGAAAAGAACAGGAAGCACGTCATGAAACCAAGGACCACAAGGAGGGTGGTGACGACATGTACGATTATACAGACGACGATCAATACGACCGCAGAGACGATCGTAGAGATGACCGACGAGACGATCGCCGGGATGATCGACGAGACGACTATCGCGATTCCCGCAACGACGATCGATCTGACTATAGAAACGACCGCCAGGGCGGCCGCGACGACAGACGGCGCGACAGCAGATCCGACGACCGCCGAGGCCGAGGCCGAGGCGATGATCGCCGTGATAGTCGCGATAACCGCGACCGCGGTCGCGGACGTTCTGATCGCAATGATTCAAAAGCGGGCCGTTCAAACCGGAAATCGAACGACCGGATGGATTCCCGCAAAGCCAACGATCGTGGCCAGCAGTCAAGAGGTTCTGACGCTCGCTACGACCGCAAAAACAACGGACGCAATGACCGCCGCGACGCTCGTGGTGATTCTCGCGGCCGTTCCGACAGAGATAACCGCAGGTCTTCTGGATCTTCGCGCGACCGTGATCGCGACAACCGTCGCAATGATTCCGGAAGAGGCGGACAGGATAATCGCCGGCGCCGTAACAGCGGTATGAACCGCGAAGAGCACCGCAGAAGAGTTTACGAAGGACGCCCTGAGTACATGTCTGCCTACGATCCGAACAAAACGGAACTCGAAGGCATGATCAACAAAGTTGGCGTACTCGAAGTACTGCCAGACGGGTACGGATTCCTTCGTTCAAGCGAATACAATTACCTGCCGAGCCCGGACGATATTTATGTATCTCCATCCCAGATCAAGCGTTTTAGCTTGCGTTTGGGCGATACGGTTGACGGCGAAGTTCGTCCGCCTAAAGAAGGAGAACGCTTCTTCGCACTCATCCAGGTAAACAGCATCAATGGCCGCAAGCCGGCTGAACTGGAAGAGCGGGCAAGTTTTGATTACCTCACGCCACTGTATCCTGAAGAACAGCTGGTGCTTGAGCATCATCCTACCGATTACAGCATGCGCAACATGGACATGTTTGCGCCAATCGGTAAAGGACAGCGTGGCCTGATTGTGGCGCAGCCTAAAACCGGTAAAACGGTATTGCTGCAGAAAATTGCCAATGCAATCACCACCAACCATCCTGAAGTTTATCTGATCATCCTGCTGGTGGACGAACGCCCTGAAGAGGTTACGGACACCCAGCGGAATGTGCAGGCTGAAGTTATTTCTTCAACCTTCGATCAGGAGCCCGAGCGACACGTTGAAGTTGCTGATATTGTGCTTGAAAAAGCGAAGCGTCTTGTAGAAGCCGGCCAGGATGTTGTAATCCTGCTCGACTCTATTACCCGCCTTGCCCGCGCGCACAACTCGGTAACACCAAACACTGGTAAAACACTTTCCGGTGGTATGGAAGCCGGCGCACTCCGTGGACCCAAGCGGTTCTTCGGTGCTGCCCGTAACGTTGAAGAAGGCGGATCACTTACCATCATTGGTACCGCGTTGATCGACACTGGTAGCCGCATGGACGAAGTGATCTTTGAGGAATTCAAAGGCACGGGTAACATGGAGCTTGTCCTTTCCCGCGAAATGGCTGACCGCCGTATCTTCCCGGCAATGGATACCATTAAGTCCGGTACCCGTCGTGAAGAATTGCTTCTTAGCGAAGCGAAGTTGAGTCGTGTCTGGATTTTACGTAAACTGTTGGCCGACATGGATTCCACACAGGCCATGACGTTCCTGCTCGACAAGATGCGCGGCACCCGCGACAACGACGAATTCCTCATCGTGATGAATTCATAGTTGATAACTTGAGTTGTTGTTTAACAGGAGCCGGTTGAAGTAATTTAACCGGCTCTCTGTTCATCCGGCTGCCCCGGCAACCGGCAACCCTCAGAACCCCGATTCGGTATAGTGGAGATAAAGGCTTTACTCTTTGATATGGATGGCGTAATGGTGGACGTTTCACGCTCCTACCGTCGCGCTATTGAAGAAACGGTTTCCCATTTCACCGGACGCGAGATTGAATCGGGTACGATTCAGCGGTATAAAAACCTTGGTGGATTTAACGACGACTGGAAACTCACCCATGCCATCGTTTCCGACGCCGGCATCCAGGTTTCTTTCAGCCGCGTTGTAGATGAATTCCAGAAAAGGTACCGCGGGGAAAACTGGGACGGCTTTATTGCCGAAGAAGAACCCCTGATTCGTCTTCGCACGCTTGAAGAACTCAATACCGAGTCTCGTATTCTCGGCATTGTCACAGGCCGGCCCGGCGCCGAAGCAAACTGGACCATCGATCGGCTCGGTTGGAAGCAATACTTCCCACTCGTCATCCCGAAAGAAAAACAGGAAGGCCGTGAAAAGCCTGATGCCTTTCCGTTACTGCACGCATTGGCCATTCTTGATGCTGCAGGCCGCAGGGTTGAGCCCGAAGCTGCCCTCTATGTAGGCGATACGGTGGATGACATTAAAGCTGCCCGTGCTGCCGGCTTATGGGCAATTGGCACGGTACCGCCTTACCTCGATAAAGAAACCCATGGCGAACTGCTTCGCTCCGTTGGCGCGCACTACGTGATTACAGATCCGAATACCCTGCCACATCTCGTGGACAATTTCGAAGAGCTGGTTGTGGTGCCTAATCAGGAAGAAGAGGAAGAAGGGGAAGCGTAGCCCTTTATGCATCACCGGATGGTGCTGCCTTCGGTTGTCCGGTTGGTTCTGGAATAAAAAGGCCAACTACTGCGGCCATGATCAACATCGAAATGGCTCCCATGATTGTATTGCTCAGGTAGCCATATTGCGTATAGGCCAGTCCGGCCACCGCACTGCCCAATGCCATCCCCGTTTGTCCAATTGATATAGAAAGACTCATCAGACTGCCGCGCCGATCGGCTTCCACGAGTGCAGTGATCAGGGCCTGAAACGGACTGATGCGCATGGAAATCAGCAGCATTGCCAATCCAAAGAAAATAAAGGCAAGCAATCGCCCGTTGACAAAATAGGTCGTAGCTGCCATTACGATAGCCAGCCCGATGCACGAATAAATGATAATCGGTTTGCGCCCTGTTTTGTCGGATATGCGGCCGGCCATGGGGCCCATGATTACGTTCAGAACGCCCCCCATCAAAAACAGCAGTACAATGTCGTTGTTGGCAAGACCAACCTCCCGCTCCAGCCATGTGGGCAGGAATACCAGGTAAAGCCCAATACTGGCAAACATCAAGGTGTAAGCTGCTGCTGAGGCTACAATTTTGGTTTCTTTGAGCAGCGTAAAATAGTTTGTGATCGCACGCTTGATGGTGAGGCGGTCGGTGTTGCGCACCACATTGGGTTGCGGCACAAATCGCCAGATAAACACAACGGCAAAAGCCATCGTTACCCCAAACATGATAAAGGGCAGGCGGAAGCCAAAGAGGCCGGCGAGAAATTTACCCATCGGGATGCCCAGAATTTGTCCGGCTGCCACGCCACTCATAACCCATCCATTGGCCCAGCCCCTGCGTTCATAAGGGAAATAATCGCCCACATACGACACGGCTGCACCACTCAGCATTCCTGCAGCTGCGCCAGACAGGCTACGCACCACCAGCAACGACCAAAAAGAATCTGCCAGGCCGTGCAGAAATAAAGTAACACCAAGCGAACTGCATCCAATCATCAGGACGAGTCGCCGGCCAATTTTGTCGGATATCGGCCCAATGATGAGCGCAAAAATACCGAGCAGGATCGCATACGAGGTGACAAGCCAACTGAGTCGGGCTTCCGCAATACCAAGTTCAGCGCTGATGTTCGGCAGGATGGGGGAAATGATGATTACCTGGCTACTGGCCGAAAACATCATGAGCCAGAGGGCAAATATGATCAGGTAAGGATTGGAATTATCCGATTTCAAAAGCCAGGTACGTACTACAGGATGGGGATAGATAGCGAGACAACTGTGACCAAACTGGTGGTACGCTGTTCCTCTTGCTGGAAGATAGATATTCTCGTGAAGAAATGCGTCTGTTTGCCCCCTGGATGCATGGCGGCGGAATTCCTTAATGATTGCGTAACATTAGCTTAATCTACGCTTAACCTCTTTGCGGTAAAATCCCACTGTATAACCAGCAGCAGGTGGGAAGCGACTTGCCCCCCACCCATTCTACCAACTTGAATAAAGAAAAAAATGAACCTCAAAGGGTTGTTGTCGGCGCTTTTACTCGTCGTTTTAGTGCCGCTCACCGCATCCACCGCATTGGCCCAAAAAGGATCTGTATTTGGCGTAATTGTAGATAATGAAAGTGGAGAAACCTTAATTGGCGCCAACGTACGCGTGGATGGCACCATGCAAGGCGCTACAACAGATCTTGATGGACGATTCGAAATAGCAAATCTCGATCCCGGTACCTACGCACTCGTAATTTCCTACATCGGCTACAACACCATGACGGTGACTGACGTTGTTATAGGAGACGAGCCGGTACGGTTGGATCTTACGATGACCTCCGAAGCCATCGGTCTGGATGAGGTAATTGTAGAGGCCCGTGCAATCAGAAACTCTGAAGCTGTTTTGCTGCGGGACCGGCAGAAAGCCATTGCAGTAAGCGACGCGATCAGCGCTGAAGCCATCAGCCGCTCCGGTGGATCTGATGCTGCAGACGCCATGGAGAAAGTGACGGGCGCATCTGTAGTCGGCGGGAAATATGTTTATGTACGCGGTCTTGGAGAGCGCTACTCAAACACGCAGCTGAATGGTGCTGAACTCCCCAGCTCTGATCCGGACAAAAAAGCAATCCAGTTTGACCTGTTTCCTGCAAACCTGCTCGACAACATTGTTACCCTCAAGACATTCACGCCCGATAAGCCGGGTAACTTTAGTGGCGGTCTTGTTGATATTGGTACCAAATCTTTCCCGGAAGAATTCAGTTTCCAGTTTTCAACGTCCACCTCGTTTAACAGCGAAACCAACTTTGGCGCTGACTACCTCTTTTATAATGGCAGCGATACTGATTGGTTGGGGTACGACGATGGCGCGCGCGATATTCCTTCGCAGCTTTTAGATGCTGACCTGCAAATCCCGACGGAATCATCCGCCGGCATCGATGCGCGGATTCGCGGCAACAACGAGCCTGCACTGATGCTCGATGAATTGTCCAAGTCGTTCAACAACATCATGGCACCCGGCGTGAAAACTGCGCCGGTGAACCAGGGGTACTCGCTTTCTTTGGGTAACAAAAGCATGTTGTTTGGCAAACCGCTGGGTTATGTGCTGAGCGCTACCTACGACAGAAAGACCTCGCAGTATGAAGGCGGACAGACGGGACGGTATTCGTTTGCCGGCAGCGGTGCCAACGAACTGGCGCCCGATATGCTGCTCGACGACAATGAAGGGTCTACCGAATCTTCTCTTGGCGGTCTGGCGAACTTTACGTATCAGTTTGCTAAAAACCACGAAGTTGGATTTAATACGCTGTACACCCGCACGGGTGAAAGCTCTGCCCGCTTCCAGGAAGGTCTCTGGCAAAAAGAGTTTGGTGCAAACGACACAACGTCCAAGTTTATCAACAGGACCCTGGAGTATAGCGAACGCGAACTGCTTTCTCTGCAACTCCGTGGCAAGCATTACCTGCCAGGCTTCCTGGGTTCAACCGTTGAATGGTCTGCTACTTCGGCAGATACCCGCCAGGACCAGCCCGACCTTCGCTTTTTTGCCCACACTTCGCGTGTGATCGGGTCCGGTGATCCCATACTGACAACCAAAGCGTCCGGCTTTCGCGACCCTTCCCGTCTCTTCCGCCAACTGGATGAAACAAGCCAGAGCGCAAAAATGGATATTTCTGTGCCCTTCAAGTTTGCAAATGGCCAGAGCGGTAAAGTGAAGGTGGGTGGCTTGATTCAGCGCGCAGAGCGTGACTTCGGCGAACGCTCGTTTAGTATCACGCCAAATCAGCCATTTGATGGCGACGAAGCTTCCTATTTTTCGCCTGAAAATATGGGCATCGTGGGCGTAGATACGCTTTCCAGTGGCAACCTGCGCTACACGTTCGGCAACTTGCTTGTTGATCGCTCCAAGTTGCGCAACAGTTACCGTGGTGAACGGGACATTGCTGCTGCTTACGGAATGATTGAGTTGCCGATCTCAGCAAGGCTCAAATTTATCGGTGGTGCGCGTATTGAGTCTACCGTGATCGACGTGGTGAGCCTCGATTCTACGCAGGGTATTGGTGATCTTGATGAGATTGACTTGTTGCCTTCTGCCAACGTTGTCTACCAGCTGACAGACAACATGAACCTGCGTGCTGCAGCAACGCGCACGCTGGCTCGCCCAACCTTCCGTGAAATTGCACCGTTTGAAAGCTTTGAGTTCATCAACGGCAACTTCTTTATTGGCAACCCGGATCTGGATCGCACGCTGATCACCAACTATGACTTACGCTGGGAATGGTTTACACGCCCGGGTGAGATTGTGGCTGTCAGCCTGTTTTACAAGAAATTGCTTGATCCAATTGAGCGGACCATCATTGGTGGCACAAACGGACAGATTCAGTTCCAAAATGTGGACGAAGCCACAGTGACTGGCCTGGAAATCGAAGCGCGTACGCGGTTGGATTTTATTACGCCGGTCTTGAAGAACATCGCCTTTGGCACCAACATCTCCTTTGTTAACTCAACCATCGATATTCCCGAGACTGAGTTGGCAACGCGTAGAGGGGTTAACCCGGATGCGCCGTCGACACGCGAATTGCAGGGGCAGTCACCATTTATTGTCAATGCTGACCTAAGCTACGAGAACTACGATGCGGGAACGGTTGCCGGCTTCTACTATAACGTGTTTGGCCGGCGCCTCGTCAATGTATCGCTCGGCGGTACACCTGATGTGTTCGAACGCCCTAGCCCACAGCTTGACTTCACGTTCTCCCAGCGTCTCCCAATGAACTGGCGGATCAAGCTGGCTGTGAAGAACATCCTCGGATCTGAGTACAAAGAAACCTACCGCTTCAATGGTCAGGACTTTATCTACCAGCTCTACGATCCGGGCCGCACTGTTTCACTCGGATTCAGCTTCTCTCCGTGATTCTTAAGGGTCAGGAAAACTGAGATTGATCGGAGCGACCAAAACAAAGCCTGTTTCTAAGGTCTTGTTTTGGTCGCTTTTAGTGTGGATATGGAGGAAGCTTAACGGCTTAACATTGCGGTAATAAAACCTTAACACAGCGATTAAGGGTGTTATCTAAATCTCCGCTAGTTTCACAGCGATGTTGTCTCACGGTGCCGGCATGCCGGCAAGCTGACTTCGACCCAAAGTCAATTTTCTGAACCTGACTGCATTAATCCCTGCGACCCTGCATAGGTTGCTTTTTAGATATCCACTTTATAACCCAACCCTTGCCTTACGAGGTTCAATCCATGAATCCATCTGGTACCAAATTTCTAGCAGCGTTGATGCTGTTTGTATTCGCTTTCTCCTCGGCGAATGCACAGGTCAACGTTACAGATGATATTTCTGCCAATACCACCTGGACAGCAGGTAATGAATACACGCTCGACGGCCTGATTTTCGTCGAATCGGGTGTTACGCTGACCATTGAGCCAGGAACAGTCATCAAAGGTCTCGAGCAGGCCAATATTTCAACAGGCGATGGCGCCTCTGCTTTGATTGTTCGCCGTGGCGCGAAAATCATGGCCATGGGTAACGCCGATGCGCCCATCATTTTCACAAGTGAACTCGACGATGTAAACGTTCCTGACGACCTGGACCAGCGTAATCGCGGTCTCTGGGGCGGCGTGATCATCCTCGGAAACGCTACAACCAACCAGCCAACAACCGACAACCAGATTGAAGGTATTCCTGAAACGGAAAATGCCCTCTACGGTGGTACGGACGACGACGACAACTCAGGTACGCTGAAGTTCGTATCGATCCGCCACGGTGGTTTCTCCATCTCAGGTGTTGAAGGTGACGAAATCAACGGTCTTACCCTCGGTGGTGTAGGCCGCGGTACCACCATCGAAAACGTGGAAGTGTATGCTAACTTCGATGATTGCTTCGAGTGGTTTGGTGGTACGGTTAACACAAAATGGCTCGTAGGCGCCTTCTGTGGTGACGACACGTACGATTACGATCAGGGCTTCCGCGGTCGCGGTCAGTTCTGGTTCTCAATCCATGACGACGACGTTGCTGGCCGTGGTGGTGAGCATGATGGTGGTGACGCCGGTGGCGACGACGCTACACCATTCTCTACTCCGATCATCACCAACGTAACCTATATCGGTTCAGGTGCTGACGCGACGGTAACGGGTGGCGACAACAACGACCGCACCTTTGCCATCCGCGACAACGCAGGTGGTCAGTACTGGTACTCGGTCTTCACCGACTACCCGGGCGTTGCCATGGACATTGAAGATCTTGATGATGCAGCAGCTGAAGATAGTCGCAAGCGTTTGGAAGATGGCTCACTGGCCTTCGCTGACAACGCCTGGTGGAACTACGGTGCTGGCAGCATGCTTTCTGATCTCGTGCCTGACTTTGCTGTGACGATTCTCGGTGACGCCGGCAATGTGCTGGCTGATCCGCTGCTTGCCAGCATCAGTCGCACGGCAGATGGCAATCTTGATCCGCGTCCCAATCCAGGTTCTCCGGTACTCGTTCCTGGAGGTGCCTTCCAGGTAACCGATCCAGATGGCCACTTCACATTCGAAGCAACCGATTACTGGGGTGCTTTCGACGGAGATAACAACTGGCTCGAAGACTGGACCGCACTGAGCGACAACGGATTCCTTGGCGACCATGTACTGGTTAGCAACGAAGATGAAGATGCAGTGCCTGGTACGTTCCAGCTCTCGCAGAACTTCCCGAACCCGTTCAATCCTGTCACAACGATTGAATTTGCGCTCGACCAGTCTCAGGAAATCCGCCTGAGCGTGTACGACGTACTGGGTCGTGAAGTGAAAGTCCTTGAACAAGGATTGAAAGCTGCCGGCGTTTACAGCGTACAGTTTGACGCACAGGATCTGGCTTCTGGTATGTACTTCTACCAGCTGCATGGCGAAGCAACAACGGTTACAAAAACCATGTTGCTCCTCAAATAAGCTGTCTGTTACGCAAGTAGTTAAAAGGTCATCCTGACCTGGCAATTGCCTGACTTTTCAAAACGTGCTGATGCCTCCGGGTGTCAGCACGTTTTTGGTTTAAGTTATTTATAAACAAGCATTTGCTAACGTTTTGATTATCCGCATTTTCTCCGTTTGACGTATATATCATTGTTGCAATATTGCATCAATAGAGATTTGCAGAGCGGGTGAAACGTGCAATGGCGTCTGTGTTGCTCTGTATCGATCTGGCAGTATTAGAAGTATGAACGGACCGAATAAACACCGCGCAATCTGGATCTCGGATTTCCATCTGGGTACCCGAAATACAAAGGCAGATTTTCTGCTCGATTTCCTGAAAGCCAACGACTCGGAGTATCTGTATCTCGTTGGTGATGTGATCGACGGCTGGGCGCTGGGCAAGTCATGGTACTGGCCACAGCAGCACAACGATGTCATCCAGAAAATCTTGAGGAAAGCCAGAAAAGGTACCCGGGTTACTTACATCCCGGGCAATCACGATAACTTTGCACGGGGTTTTATAGATCTTCAGTTTGGCGGTATTCACACGAAGCTGAGAAGCATTCATACCACGCTTGATGGCCGGCAATTACTGGTTTTACATGGCGACGAATTTGATGGCGTCATCAAGTATGCCCAGTGGCTCTCCGTGTTGGGGGCAAAGGCTTATCAGTTGACGCTGTCGATGAACAGGTGGTATAATGTAGTCAGAGGATGGTTTGATTTGCCTTACTGGTCGCTGTCCGCTTACCTCAAGCAAAAAGCAAAACGTGCCGTTCAGCATGTAGCCAATTTTGAAGAAGCTGTGGCGACAGAAGCGCTGAAGTACGAAGTAGAAGGGGTTGTCTGCGGTCATATCCACCACGCAGAAATTCGCAACATCGATGGGGTGTTGTACTGCAATGCAGGCGACTGGGTTGAAAGCTGCACTGCGCTGGTTGAGCACGTGGATGGGAAGTTGGAAATCATCAACTGGTCAGGTAACAAACCTGAATCCCGGGTAACCAAACCGACAAACCGGGAGGTTGTCCCACTGCATGGCGCATCAATGCTGCCAAACAGCAATATAGCAGAACCTGTGTTGTCATTGAACAGCACGGCCGGCAAAGTGGCCGGTGTTAAATTATCCTAAATCATAAAGCTACGCATAGCACGCTTATGTCACGGTTAAATTGCTTGTTTATTATCCAGGGAGAAGGTCGTGGACACATGACCCAGGCCCTTGCTTTACAAACCATGCTGGTTGATGCAGGGCATAGCGTATCAGCCGTACTGGTTGGCCATAATGAGCACCGGCGCGTACCGGCGTTTTTTCTGAACAAAATTGGTGCGCCGGTTGAATATTTCGATAGCCCCAATTTTGCTGTCGATGCAAGCGAGAAGTCTGTTAAGGTGTGGCCTACTGTAACACAAAATCTGCGTAGAAGCCCGGAGTTCAAAGAAAGTCTCGACGTGATTCGGGGGGCGATTGACACGTATCAGCCAGATGTAATTATCAATTTTTTTGAACCACTGGCCGGCATCTACAACCTGTTCAATGTATCTCCCGTCCCGATGGTCTGCATTGGGCATCAATACATGTATCACCACCCGGTCTATCCTTTCTCGCCCGGGAAATGGGCGCAGCGCATGGGAGCCAAGTATTTCACCCGCCTCTCAGCATTTGGCGCCAGGCGCAAACTTGCGCTCTCTTTTTATAATACCTGGGATCGGCCCAGGCTTTCTGTCATGCCGCCCCTGCTACGCAAAGAGTTGTTTGAACTGCCACTTGACCAGGAGGAGGACTTCTTTTTGATCTATCTCCTCAACCAGGGATATGCAACTGCTGTGACCGAATGGCACAAGAAGTACCCGGACGTCAAGCTGCATTGTTTCTGGGACAGCCCGAAGCACGATGAAGTGTATGCGTACGACGATACGCTTACGTTTCATCAGCTACACGATACCAAATTTCTCGATATGATGGCCCGATGCAAAGGCCTGATTTGTACCGCCGGCTTTGAATCTGTTTGTGAGGCCATGTACCTCGGTAAGTCAATTCTCGCAGTGCCCGTGAAAGGACATGTGGAGCAGTATTGGAACGCGCTCGATTTAATGCAGTACGGCGGTGGGATGCACGACGCGGAGTTCAACATCGAGCGGCTGCTTGAAGTCAAACCGGTCAACCGGGAGCTTACCAAAGAATTCCGGCAATGGGTAGATCGTGCGCCCCACATGTTTGTGAGCACCATCGAAAAAGCGGCAAACAAAAAGGTACAGCGCTGGGCGAGTGTTTAGGGATTTGCGCAAATAGTAACGTATCCTGCGCTTCGGCGTTCGGATATAGCGCCTTATGATTTCGCGAAAGCGAGCAGCGGGTTGTATGCCCCATTGTCAGCTTCTTTAAGGGCACTGATGTATGCTTTTCGGGTTTCTCCCTCTGTCATCAGTTTTGCTCTGCCGCCCCAGGTTAAAGCCTCACCTTTGTATTTATTACATATGGCGTCAGCACAAAGGCGCGCGTGCCGGCCATTGCCGTTGGGGAACAGGTGGATTTGCACCAGACGATGGTGGAAAATGATGGCGAGGTCGGTGGCATCATACGTTTGATGCTCTAGCCAGTACAGACTGTCGCCAAGTAGCTTGTACAGCTCTGTCGGGATTCGGAAGTGATCTACACCGATATTCTTGTTGGTCTTGCGGTACGCGCCGGCCCATTTCCAGACCTGGCCGAACATACGTTTGTGGAGATGTAAGAGGAATCCCTCCGTGAATATACCCTGCCTTGCCAGTACGGACTGTTGCATAACCCATTTTCTGGCCTCAATAATATTCTCCTGCTCGAAGCGATCCAGATCGGCCCGGGTTAGAATTGTAGGAATGAGCTCGATTTTCTCTTCCTCATCAAGCGGCGTCTGGCCATCCAGGTATTCATTTTCCATGGGCTAATCCCATAAATCCGTATTCAGATTCAAAACCAACTCTTCGGCCACCTGGCGCGTTTTCTCTTCTACATCACCAACACCTTGTGCTTCAAGCTTCATGGTGTGATCGACGGCGGTAACAAGCGATGTTGCTTTTTGGTACGCCTGCGCGGTGATAATATCCTGAAGACTCCCTTCTGCCGGTACCAGTACATATGCCACTTTGCAATGCATCGCCTCTGCTGCCCGACGCAATAGCTTCAAAGTGACTGCGTCGTTCACTTCTTTGTTTTCCAGTTGCGATAAAGCTTGTTGGCTGACACCCATCCGGCTAGCGAGCTGGCGACCACTCATGCACAAAGCATCTCTGATCGCCCGCACCCAACCATTGGCCGGCCGCGCCGGGGTCTGTACTTTAGCCAGTTGTTTGTCGAGCGTTTCTAATTGAAGCTTTCTAAACTTATTGTTCATTTTAACAATCTATATGTTGTTATGTGAATGCATAATAACAATTTATAAATTGTTATGAAAGAATTATTTCACAATGCATAGATTGTGCGTATTTGTTTTTTTGGCTTATTGGGTGGTACGGCTTGTTGTAGATAGTACCTGGTAGCCTCGCCGGTGTTGCTTGTGGATGGTCCCGTCATTTTTTCAAAGGATCGAGAATACGTGAATCCAGTTGATTGGCCGCTGTTTTCTGTACAGTGCGTGAGCCCCTGCGCTACAAAAATCCTGTTATCAAATTAATAACACTGTATCTCTCAGCCGTGTGCACCGTATAGGCTGCTTTATCCTGCGTTGTTACAACCTGGATTATTAGAGGAAATAAATAGCATGAAAAATACATTTATAACAGGCTCATTTTTACGCGGATATAACTCCGTATTCAGATATAGACAACCCGAAAACACCAGCCGTACGCCTTCGTTTTCGATGGAAGATTTGTCCAAGCGATTTAGCGAACGTGCAGCGCGTGTGCACCGTAAAGGTGCCGGCTACATTACTGGGCTACAGACCGGTATGGCTGCTGGACTGGTGCTTTTGTTGGTGGCGTTCACCGTTCCTTTTTCGCCAGACAGCAAGTTTGAAGTCGTTCAGGTTGAGCAGGAACTGGTGACGATGGAAGAGATCCAGCAGACCAAGCAGCAGATTCAGCCTCCTCCGCCGCCTCGGCCTATCATCCCGGTTATGGTGCCAGATGATGAGTTGATCGTAGACGAGGACCTGGAGCTAGACGCAGCGCTGGAGTTGGATGAAATGCTGGTAGACCTTGGACCACCGCCCGCAGAAGAAGAGGAGGAAGAGGACACAGATGAAGTATTTGTGGTGGTGGAAAGCATGCCCAAAATGATTGGCGGTATGGCGAAGTTGTCGCAGGCTGTAAAATACCCCGTGATTGCAAGAAAGCAGGGTATCGAAGGCAACGTGATTGTCAAGATCGTAGTTGACACAGATGGAAAGCCGGGTAGTCCGGTAATCCTTCGTTCACCTAGCCCATTGCTCGAAGAAGCTGCCGTAAAAGCCGTGATGGCGCAGCGATTTGAGCCCGGCAAACAGCGGGGCCGTGCGGTGAAAGTAGAAGTTGTGATTCCGGTCAAGTTTCGGTTGACCGCTTCCTGATCACGCCAGCCAGCTGGTTTATTGCCGGCAACAAAAATTGGTGTAAATAAAAAGCCCGGTGTCTGTCATCACCGGGCTTTTTTTGACCATAAGTAAGGGAAGTATTGAAATGAGGATATTGGAAATGAACATTTGGAATTGCACGTATCAAAATACGTGCTGTGTAGCCTGGGCAAACTACCGTATCGTTTTTAAAATGTTACCATAGAATTACTAGAAGGCGCAATTCCTGCATACGTTAACAATCCTCTAACATTGAGCTAATAAACGCATAACATGCTGGTAATAAATTAGCCACGCACAGCCGCATAGGTTGCCATGAAGTTACCCCAAGTGAAGTTACCCAAAGTGCCACCCATTCTGAAGTATGAAGTCCACCTGGCATCGTATTCGTTTCTTTCCCGGAGAGATCTCTCAGGGCAAACACCGTCAACTTCGTAATACCATTCTTCGCCTGTACAACCAAAGGGGAAAACCGTCGGAAGTTGCGCTATTTAGTTCGCCATTGATGTCAAACGGCGACATCTACATGTACCTGTCACCAGCTGCGTGCGAAGCCTTCTCCCGCATATTCAAAGCGTACCGCGTAAGGCCTTGCTCTCCACCCGGTGTTGAAGAGGTTAAGCTCATCCTGGGTAAGCGACAAATGCTTGCTCTACTGGAAGACTGATCTGTTTGTTCTTAGTGCCCTGGTTATCAATTCATTCACAAGGTTTTTGCTTCGTTCTTCTCTGCCTGCGTCGTATTTTGCGTGCAGCGTAATTTAATGCGCGCCGCAAATCAGTCGGTCTCTTTTAATCTGTACGATTTCTTGCAGGGGAAATATGGAATATCGCTGGATCTTAAACCCGGACCCCGATCCAGAGCAAACCAATCAACTGGCCCGTGTACTCAACAATTTGCCCGAAGCACTTGCCCGTGCATTGGTTGCCCGTGGTGTAGCTTCATTTGATAAAGCACGTCTTTTTTTTCGGCCCGACATGTCCCACCTGCATGACCCCTTTTTGATGCAGGATATGGATGCCGCGGTTGCGCGTATCCTTCGCGCCGCTGAAGAAAATGAGCAAGTGCTTGTTTATGGTGATTACGATGTAGATGGCACCACGTCGACGGCGTTGATGACCCTGTTTCTGCGTTCACTGGGCATTGATGTCTCCTATTGGATTCCTGACCGTATTGTGGATGGCTATGGCTTATGCAACGCCGGCCTGGATGTGGCGCGTGAGCGGGGTGCATCGCTTGTTATTGCACTCGATTGCGGGGTAACGGCTGTTGAAGAGGCTGCCTATGCCCGGGAAATTGGGCTGGACCTGATCATTTGTGACCACCATAAACCAGCTGAAACCCTGCCGGATGCGGTGGCTGTGCTGGATCCCAAGCGTGATACCTGTCCCTATCCGTTCAAAGAATTGTCGGGTTGTGGTATTGGCTTTAAAGTAATCCAGGCTGTTCTGGAAAAAATGCAAAAACCTGCATCCGATGCCTATGATTACCTTGACCTGGTAGCCATTTCGACTGCCAGTGATATTGTACCCCTGGAAGGCGAAAACCGGGTGCTGATGGTCGAAGGGCTGAATCGTATCCGGGAAGCGCCGCGGGTGGGTATCAAAGCACTTGCTGCACTGACAAGACAAGATTTGGCACATTGTACTACCAGTCAGATTGTCTTTAGTATTGGCCCGCGAATAAATGCGGCCGGCCGTCTCGGTGACGCTGAGCGCGCGGTTACGCTCATGGTTGCTGAAGATGCCGCGGAGTCAAGGCAACTGGCCCTTGAATTGGAGCAGGCCAACACAAAGCGAAGGGACCTCGACAAAGAGACCAAGCGCGCTGCCATCGTCAAGGCAGAACGGCAACTCAGTGGTTCGTTGCAACACGGCATTGTGGTACATGATGCAGACTGGCATCCGGGTGTGATCGGGATTGTTGCAAGCCGGTTGGTCGAGCAGTTTTATCGGCCGGCAATTGTGCTGTCAACCGTCAACGGCGTTGTGAAAGGATCCGCCCGATCCATACACGGCATTTCGGTTTATAATGCCATTAAGCAGTGCAGCGATCTGCTAACAACATTTGGCGGGCACGATTACGCAGCCGGCCTTGCCATGCCTGAAGAAAATGTCACTGCGTTTCGGGAAAAGTTCAATGCCGCTGTAGGTGAAATGATAACACCCGAGTTGCTGAAACCCGTCATAAAAGTGGACGCTCCGGTTGATCTGAATGACGTTGGTGATCGGTTCTGGGCCGTATTGCGCCAATTTGCGCCGTTCGGGCCGGCAAACAGCAAGCCGGTTTTCCTTGCAAAAGACCTCGAACTTGCAAAACCGCCGCGTCGCATGGGTAAAGATGGAACACACCTCAAGTTTTGGGTGCGCCAAAAATCCGGCGGTATCAACACAATGGAAGTGGTTGGGTTTGGGATGCATACCCACCTCGATACCCTCCAGGAAAGTGAAAATGCCGGTATTCCTATCGAGTTGCTGTTCTCTGTTGAAGAAAACACGTGGAATGGGCGTACGAGCTTGCAGTTAAAGGCACGAGATTTGCGTCTCCAAAAACTTACAACTGCTTAAAGAATTGCGATAAAGGATTACGGTATTTAACCCGATTCTTTATAATCTTGGGTACGCTGTTGCCCAAAAAAAGACGCTGTTCTGAGTCTCATTACGAGCCCCCCACTCGCTCAATACATTTTCCCCCGAAAATTATCTCTGCTTTTTTAAGAACATCATTTTTAAGCGTGATGTTTTTAAGTGTGGTTGATAATGCCCCCCTCTTGCAGCTTGTATACAGTCTCATCGCGCCAGGTACGTAACGCTATCCAAACCGTCGTTATCTATCTGATGGTTCTGGCCGATCCGATAGTATAGGGCTGACAGCAAGTACATTCGCCCCCCTTTGATTCATGTAGGTCCAATCTGACTTATATGCGCCTCCAATCGTCGTTATTTGCTATTTAACCCCTTCAACACAAGGGAGATATCGCCATGGTATTTACGTTGGCTCGACGCCCTAATCGGGCGCCGGTACGTGCATGGAACACCACCTGTATCTTTTTACGTGTTTTTTTGAATGTAGAGCGCTCGCATACTGTCCCTTACCGGCAGTCCTTGCGTATGGCAACTGCCATCGCTGTACTCAGCCTGCTTCCGCCGGCCAAAATGCACGCGCAAGAGACCTTCTTGCGACACGACATCGACATCGGGTTTGCCGGGGCGCACGCCTTGCAGTCTCATGACCTCGATAACGACGGCGACCTCGATATCATCGGCGCCGGCCTGACGGTCGACGCCATTTCCTGGTGGGAAAACGACCCGATCAACGGGCTCACCTGGACGCCGCATACCGTCTCTGATACCTTCAACGGCGCCCGCTTTGTAGATGCGGCCGACCTGGATGGTGACGGCGATCTCGACCTCTTTGGCGCTGCCGCCAGCGATGACCTTGTCAGCTGGTGGGAGAATACCTCCGGCGATGCCAGCGCATGGACGCAGCATCCGGTCGACATTGACTTCGATTTTGCCATGCATCTCCATGCGGCCGACCTGGATGCTGACGGCGACCTGGATCTCATGGGCGCCGCACTCAAAGGTGATGCAATTCACTGGTGGGAAAATACTGATGGCGATGGATCTGTATGGACTGAACATATCATCGACGAGGCATTTGATGGCGCCCGACACGTTTGTTCTGTTGATCTGGACGGCGATGGCGACCTCGACCTGCTCGGCTCAGCTTACATTGCTGATGACGTGAAGTGGTGGGAGAACACAGCCGGCGACGCAACCACCTGGGAATTACATACGGTAGACGAAGACTTTGATGGCGTAAATGTCGTTATGCCTGTTGATATCGACGGTGACAATGACGTGGACCTGTTGGGGGCTGCGGATGTTGCTGACGACATTGTGGTCTGGTTTAATGAAGAAGGGGATGGCTTGACCTGGGAGCGGGTCTCTATTGCTGAAAACTTTGATGGCGCCTTCTCCATTATGCCGGCTGATATGGATGGGGATGGAGATACAGACGTACTCGGTGCGGCCACAGAAGCCAATCAGATGGTCTGGTGGGAAAATAAAAACGGGTTGGGTAATTCCTGGGACGATCATATCATCGATGAAGAATTTGATTCACCCATGGTTATCAATGTTGCTGACCTCGACGCTGACGGTGACCTCGACGTGATCGGCGGCAGCTTCGGCGGTGAAATTGTCTGGTGGGAAACAGACCCGCCAGCACTCCCTGTTGAGCTGGTTTCTTTTGATGCCGTTGTTAATCGCGGCGAAGTGGTACTGCGCTGGGAAACAGCCTCCGAGCTAAACAACGCCGGCTTCGAGTTGCAGCACAAACCCGGGCCTCGCGGGCAACAGGCAGAAGCGCAATGGGGTATTATGGGTTTCGTGAAAGGTGCCGGCACAGACAATACGCGGCGTAAATACCAGCGCGTTTTGTCGGACTTACAACCGGGAAACCATCGGTTTCGGTTGAAGCAAATCGACTTTGACGGTGCGTTCGACTACAGTCCGGTTGTTGAAGTGGTCCTTGCGGCATCTGGCAAACAAACGATGTCTTCGCTTTATCCCAATCCCTTCAATCCGGCAGCAAAATTCTACCTGACGCTGGCGAGCCAGCAAGAGGTAAACATAGAGGTCTACAATGCGCTCGGGCAACGGGTGACACAGCTCTTTCGAGGCGTATTGGAGGCAAATCAGGTACACACGTTCGACTTTGAAGCTTCCGGTTTGCCGGGCGGACTCTACCTGATCAATGCAACCGGGCAGAACTTCTCAACAACCCAGCGTGCGATGTATTTGAAGTGATTGGGCTCATTAGGGTGAGTAGATGTCGCACACCAATTAGGGAATAAAAAGTTTAATACATAACAGAAATAGGTGTTTGGTTGTGAATTAGTTTTTCATTATTTAAACTGCATTGACTTACAGTAAAGAGCTTGCCAATATTTGCTCCTTATTGTTGGAGGTGAGTTAGTCTTTCGTTGATAGTTGAGTTGATGACTAAATTGCAGTTTAAGTGCGGGGAAGTATTACCTCGTTGGGAGCGTTATAAATCGAATCCTCAGCTAAACCTGGAATGGTTTATAGAGGACTTGTGGGTCGAGGTTAGAGACCTTGAAGACTGGATTGAATCTACATTCAACAATCCATCCGTCAGGGCACCTGCGGAGTACAGTGAAGCGTTACTTGGTCAAGTGCTTGAGAATTGGGATTCTGCGCTTGCTAATCAGGCGCTTTTAGCAAGTATTCAAACCCTGATAGCTGCATACAAAACAGGGGCTGCCCATCGTATTTTGAAGCTACGCGATGTAATAGTTTCTTTGCAAATAGACGAAGAATCTCCACAATACATACACCACAAAATAGCACGTGAACACTACCGAGCCGCTCTAGAATTAGCTAGTGATATAGGAGGGGTATTAGGGGAGGAGTCCATCAGGGCCGTTGATGATTGTATTATTCAATTCTGTCGTGCGCTTGGAGCTGCGAGCAGAGGCATTAATCCTGAATAATGCCATTAGAGGTTGTAATAGTATCGTGTACGGCGTCACGTCATATCTAACGAAGTTGAGCATGACCTGTGAACGGAAGTGAGGTCCAACGGGAATACGAAAAAACGTGCAAATAGTATATTCAACCCATAATCTCGAGGATAGGGATAGTGTAGGATCCTTTATATCGATTTCTGGTATAAGTCACCGTTTTTGCATTTCATTGTATTCGTCTCTTCGAAGTAGTTGTGAGTAAGGTTATTGTAGCGGAATAGCTTACCTTAAATGCACATTCTGAGCTGAAAGTTGATGTCCAATTTTCTAAAAACTGAATAGACTTGGTGCTATAGCACTAATAATATTTAGCGCATTTTCAATAAATTGCAATTCTGAAGATGCCTGGAAGCTATAGATGCTCCAGGTTTTGTCGATGTTCTCCTAAGTGCTGGTATTCATTCCGCATCGGAAGCCAAGAGCTTGGATATTTAGAGTGCTGCATCAGTTGACGAATAGACACATTTCTTAACTAGAGATCTGTTAGAAGAGACTCAACTTTTAATTACATCTCCCCGAGAATTCTTTTCTATATAACAGATTTCCCTAAACGTTGAATTTTCATGGCTAAAGACGATATTATAGATACAGACTACGATGACGATGATGTAATGTCTGATCCTGGTAAACAGCAGGTTTAGACTCCAAGTTGGAAATAAAGTAGTTTGTGAGCAGTATTTAAAACCCGTCAGGCATTAATGCAGGCGGGTTTTTTTATTCTTGAACCAGAACCATGAATTATACGAAAGGCTTATATATTAGTACTATTAAGTACTTTTATTATAGAACAAATTTTCTTATATAACCGTATTAACGATCTATGTCACTTTTTTTCTAATCACAATTGCTTAGGTATGGACGCAAGGCAGCCGGGTGTACAGGTACGAAAAGCGGGAAAACGTCTTCCAGCATATACAGCATCTCAGTCATATCTTCTCAGCGCTAATCAGCCTGCATTGAGTCTGATCGACGAAGTTTCCCACCGTGATCAAAGTGCGCTATCACATGATGTGCAGGATGGAGAACGGGATGAGCGTGGCTATGCTTTGATCTCTTTCGACTACGATGACGATATAGTGATGAAAGAACCCGTTGTCACGTTGGTTGGTTAGGATTCATATCCATTAAGTGGTTCGAGCTTTCTGCTTCAAGGTAAAACTGCCCCACCAGCAGTATGGCCGTTTTGAAGTCTTTTCTTGATTGATCGTGATTTTGCCGTCTCTGAGCACTTCGCCCTAGATCATAGAATGACCGCGCTTCTCCATGTATAGAGATCAATGTTTTAGGTGAGACCAGCCACTCTATATCTTCGATATACTTTCTGGCCCGCACAATTTTATGTGCTGCCGTATGTTGATAAGCTGCAATCAGGCTATCGAGACTATGATTAATCGCTCGTTGAGCAGCGTTGTCGCCGGCGTAATTGCGATTTCTTTTCCAAAGCTCTCTTGCTCTGTTCCATTGAATTCTCGCTTTTTCTCCTGACTCTGTAACCGCGGGATTGCGGAGAGCGACCTCGTAATGGTCTTCCAATTCAATTAATTCCGAAGCTATGGCGTCGAGAGCGGCGTATAGTTTTGATTGGAAATCCTGTTGACAGTCCTTGAGCAGATTTACGAAGTTGGGTATGAAGTTAGGCGGCAGTATAAGTTCATCCTTTAAAGACACATTATCTGACGTTAGTGTACTGCTTACAGATACCTCTTCACTAGGAGCTGGATTGCGGATATCCACTCCATGTTTGTCCCAGATGTATTCTCTTAGTGTTTTTACTTCTTCCATAACCCGGGAGGTGCTCAGGCGTATTTGATGAAATTCTGTTGAATTGAGTCATGATTAAGTACGATCTCTACTGTTTTTGGTTGCCACTGAATTGCCACGAATGGGCCTAAAAAGAGACGTTTCACCAATTAAGACGTACTGCTTGATATAATTGACGTTTAATGGGTTGTTGATGACAGGTATGGGGGGGGAGAGGTGACAGAATTGCTTGTCTTAAAACGACGCCAATGTCTCATAACATGTCATCCTGTCATCCCGTCCTTTGTGGTACACTTTTCGTACAATGGAGAAGCGCAACCGAAATTAATTTTCCCCTGCCAAAAATTCAGTTAGATAAATGAATCTCCAAAAATTTACTGTCAAAGCGCAAGAAGCTGTTCGTAAAGCTACGGAGATTGCGGCTTCGAAAAATCATCAGGGGGTCGAATCTGTTCACGTATTGAAAGCATTCCTGAGCGATTCTTCCGGGATTGTTGTGACGATGCTACAGAAGCTTGGTGTCAAGAGTAGTTTCCTCGATACGAAGCTCGACCAGTTAATGGGCAAGCTGCCGGTTGTGACCGGGGCAAGCGTTTCCGGGCAGTATGTTGGCCAGGGATTGAAAAAAGTATTTGACAGGGCGCTCGCTGAAGCAGAGTTGTTAAAAGACGAATATGTAGCGAGTGAACACCTGCTTATGGCGTTTGCCGAGGACAAGTCCGAGTTGGGCAAATTCCTCCGCGAGCAGGGCGTGACGAAAGACAACATTCTTGCCATATTGAAGGACATTCGTGGTGGGCAGCGGGCGAGTGATCCGCATGCTGAAGAACGGTATGACGCACTCAAACGGTATACCCGCGACCTGAATGCGCTGGCAAGGAAAGGGAAAATTGATCCGGTTATTGGACGCGACGAGGAGATCCGTCGTGTGTTGCAGATTTTGTCTCGCCGAACCAAAAACAACCCGGTGTTAATCGGTGAGCCAGGTGTAGGCAAGACCGCCATTGCAGAGGGACTCGCTATCCGCATTGTATCCGGGGATGTGCCGGAGAATCTTAAATCCAAACGTATTCTTGCGCTCGATATCGGTGCGTTGATTGCCGGCGCAAAGTACAGGGGAGAGTTTGAGGACCGCCTGAAGGCTGTTGTCAAAGAGGTAACGGATTCAGATGGTGAGCTTGTCTTGTTTATCGATGAGATTCATACGCTGGTAGGTGCCGGCGCGGCAGAAGGAGCGGTTGATGCAGCCAATATTCTCAAGCCGGCGCTTGCCCGCGGAGAGCTGCGTGCCATCGGTGCAACAACCCTTGATGAGTATCGCAAATATCTCGAAAAAGACAAAGCCCTCGAAAGACGGTTTCAGACCGTCGTTGTAGATGAGCCGTCTGTGGAAGATACCATTTCCATTCTGCGCGGGATCAAGGACAAATACGAGGTCCATCATGGTGTACGCATTATGGACGGAGCCCTTGTAGCAGCAGCTGAACTAAGTCAGCGCTATATCACAGACCGCTTTCTACCCGACAAAGCCATTGACCTTATTGATGAATCAGCGGCCAAGCTGCGCATCGAAATTGACTCGATGCCAGAGGAGCTTGATGCGCTGGAGCGTCAGATCCGCCAGCTTGATATTGAGCGCGAAGCAGTAAAACGTGATGGCGATAAAGGAAAACTCACGCTGATTGCTGAGCAGCGGGCAAACCTCGATGAAGACCGGAAAGAACTGCAGGCACGCTGGCAGAATGAAAAAGAACTCATTCAGCAAATTCAGCAGGCCAAAGAAGAAATTGAACACCTGCGTGTAGAAGCAGAGAACCTGGAACGCCAGGGGAATTACGGCAAAGTGGCTGAAATTCGCTACGGGCAGATTCCCCAGCTTGAGCAGGGTGTTGAATCTGCAAAAGGCAAGCTCGACGATATCCAACAGATGGGAGCTTTGCTGAAAGAAGAAATTGATGCAGAGGACATTGCCGCCATTGTGTCGAGATGGACTGGCGTGCCTGTTTCCCGAATGCTTGAAAGTGAAAGGGAGAAGCTGCTTAAAATGGAAGATGAGCTTGGCCGGCGCGTTATCGGTCAGCGGGATGCGTTGGAAGCTGTTTCTCACGCCGTGCGCCGGGGCCGTGCCGGATTGCAGGAAGCATCCCGGCCCATTGGCTCCTTTATTTTCCTCGGTAGCACCGGTGTTGGTAAAACCGAATTGGGCAAAGCCCTCGCAGAATTCCTGTTTAATGATGAGCAGGCGATGGTACGCATCGACATGAGTGAGTTCCAGGAACGCCATGCCGTAAGCCGGCTGATTGGTGCGCCTCCAGGATATGTGGGCCACGACGAAGGCGGACAGCTTACCGAAGCAGTGCGCCGCCGGCCGTATGCTGTGATCCTGCTCGATGAAATTGAAAAGGCACATCCGGAAGTATTTAATATCCTCTTGCAGGTACTCGATGATGGCCGGCTCACCGACAACAAGGGCCGAACCGCTGATTTCAAGAATACCATCATCATCATGACCAGTAACCTGGGCTCTGAGTTAATTCAGGAAAGGATGGACGCCATGAACGGTCTGCTCTCTGATGAAGCTGAACAGAAACTCAATGATGACCTTATGGGCATGCTCAAGAAAAAGCTGCGCCCCGAGTTTCTGAATCGTATCGATGAAGTGGTCATGTTCAAGCCGCTGGGCCGGAGCGAAATTCGCAGTATCGTGGAAGTGCAGTTTATGCGTGTTTCCAGAATTGCCCAGAAAAGCCACAATATCACGCTAGAGTTGACGGATCCGGCAAAAGACTGGATAGCGAACAAAGGGTTCGATCCCGTGTTTGGTGCACGTCCGCTGAAGCGCGTTATCCAGCGTGAAGTTGAGAACAAACTGGCAGAACAGGTGCTATCAAACTGGATTCAGGATGGAGATACGGTGCAGATTGATCTCAGTGAAGATGGCACAGGCCTGACATTTGAGCAAATCAAGCAGCAAAAACTGGTTGAAGCATAGCCGCTGGTAGCGCAAATCGACATATTATAGTGCCCGTCTGGACTTGTCCACAACCTGTGGAAAACTTGCGTTGATAGGTGTGGATTAATTGTGGTGAACTAGCTACTGGTACGGCGTTAAATTGTGCGGCTGCAATTTTGTGGTGCCATGCATCCGATTGCTACTAATTAGCACACTCCGGAGCTGACTCGGTTCGGGGCGAACGTTAGGTAAATAAATCTGTGAAAAGCACTTATTTATACTAACCAGGCATCCCGCGCCAATGCTTCCGTATCGCAGCAGACTGGCTATTAACAAATTGCTGCTACGCTTTGATCACAAAATCACATCCTTTGAAGGCGCCGCGTCCTGACAGAGATCCCTCGTATTTATGTATCTGAGTAAACTCGCACTGCACGGTTTTAAAAGCTTCGCCCAGCAAACCTCCCTCAATTTTGATCCAGGGGTGACGGCTGTTGTGGGGCCGAACGGGTGTGGCAAATCAAATATTGTGGATGCCGTCCGTTGGGTAACCGGTGAGCAGCGCGCGCGCGTGTTGCGGTCCGACAAAATGGATAGCGTGATTTTCAACGGCACGGCGAAGCGGAAGGCGCTGGGGATGTCTGAGGTTACCCTCACCATCCAGAATACAAAAGGTATCCTGCCCACGGAGTATACTGAAGTAACGATTGGCCGCCGGCTGTACCGATCAGGGGAGTCTGAATATCTGCTCAATGGTACCCAGTGCCGGCTCAAGGATATCCTGAATCTGTTTATGGATACCGGGATGGGCCCGGGCGCCTATTCTGTCATCGAGCTAAAGATGATCGATGAGATCTTGTCGGAAAACACGGCAGATCGTCGCCGGCTTTTTGAAGAGGCAGCCGGCATTACCAAATACAAACTGCGCCGCACGCAAGCCCTGAGGAAACTGGACAATACCCAGGCCAACCTGACCCGAATCCGCGACCTTACAGAAGAAATTGGGAAACGTGTTGTTTCGCTCAAGCGCCAGGCTGAGAAAGCTGCCCGGGCGAAAGAGCTGAATACACGGTTGCATACGCTCGAAATGGCCCTTGCCCAGTGTGAGCTTAATCACCTTCAGGCAATCGAAAAAAACCTGAATGATGAAGCCAAGTCGTTGAAGGACCAACTGGAGGTCCATACGGCACAGCAGGGCAAAGAGGAGGCTGAAATTGAATCGCTGCGTGTTGACCTGGTTGGGTATGAGAAAGAACTGCGCGCAAAACAACTGGTGCTGAACGAGCATCTGGAGCAGGTGCGTACGCTTGAGACGGAAAAGCGGCTTACCCTTGAGCGATATGAATCTGCCAACCGGAGCATTGAGCGCTCAATGCAGGAGCAGCAGGAAGCGGTTGTGCGTATTGAGCAATTGAAGTCGCACCTCTCTACGCTTGAAAAAGAGCTTGAAGCGGCCACACCGTTGCTGGATAAAGCCCGTAAAGTAGCGGATCATGCAAAAGCAGAGAGCGAGAAAATGAGCGGGCTTTCGAAAGAAGCCTGGGAGAACTTGCAAAGCATTCGTGCAGATGAGGAGCGTGTAGAGAAAGAACGCGGCGAACGCCGGCGTACAATGGACCGCCTGGCAAACCGGCTTGAGTTGATCCAATCAGAATCTGAAAAGTCGCAACAGTTGGTTGCCGGCTTTGATTCACGCATCGCTGAAACGGCGCTGCGCATGAAAGATGCCGGCGCAAACCTCGAAAGCGCCCGCGTCACCGTAGGCAAAGCGCGCGCGGCGATGGAGAATGCAGAGACCGAGCGCGAAACGCTGCGGCAGAAGTGGGAGAAATCCTCTGAAGCCCTGCGGCAAATTGAGCGTCAGCATGATGCCATTGCGGCGGAAGTATCGCTGTTGGAAAGCCTCATCAGCTCTTATGAAGACGTATCGGAAGCTTTCCATTACCTGGCTGAAAGTGATGGCTGGACGCCTGGCCCAATGGAAACCGTTGCGGACATTTTGGGGTGTGAGCCAGAATACCAGCTTGCGCTCGACGCTGCACTTGGCGTATATGGCACATGTATAGTTGTTCAGACCGAAGCAGAAGCACGCAGTGCTGTTTCTTTGCTGCGAACCGAGGACAAAGGTCAAACTGAGATCATTGTTCTCGACCGATTGCGTCCGCCAACGCGTTATGCAGAATTTATCGAAGAAGCTGCTGACCGGGGAGCTTCTCCGTTACTCGACAAAATTCGTGTGAGCAAAGCCGGCTACCAGAAGCTTGCTGATGCATTGCTGCACAACAGTTTCCTGGTGAAGTCCCTTGAGCACGGGCAGGACCTTATCGACACGCTCGATGAAATGGCCAACATGCTGTACGGCTCCAGTGTACCGATGCGCTATGTCGCACCAACAGGTGAGTGGCTCGATGCGCGGGGTATTTTGCGTGGTGGAAGCAAGAAGCAGAATGACTTCAACCAAACTGGCCGGCTCCAACGCCGCGAGCAGTACGAGACAGCTATCCAGAACCTGCGCAAACTCGAAGCTGCCTTGCAGCAGAAGCAAGAGACCACCGCGCAGCTAAAACAAGCGCTCGGCAACGTACCGTTTGATGACATAAAGCGGACCCTGGCTGAAGCTGAGCGCCTCTTTTCTGCTGCTGAAAGCGAAAACATGCGCGTATCTCACGAGCACAATGCTATCGAGCAACGGCACGTGGAAGCGATGCAGCGGATTACAGAGCACAAAGACCTGATTACAACGATTCACGCAGACATCTCCCAGCTTCAGGCGCCTGTCGAAGCCTCAGAAGAGCTGCTGAAAGATTTGCGCAATTCGCGCATTGCAGCTGAGGAAGCGTTCCGTGCAGCAGAAGCGGACAATACCCGTGCGCTCAACCAGTTTAATGAAGCAAGCATTGCGGTGCTGCAGGCGAAAAACCATTTTGAAAACCTGACCCGCGATCTTGATCGTAATAAGTTGGACACAGCAACGCTGGCCGGCCAACGCGAAACGCGGGAACAGCATATCCAGACGCTCAAGAAGAGCATTTCTGCGCACGAAGCTACGCGTGCTGATCTCGAAAAACAGATCTATGACCTGTATGCAGATCGGCCGGGATTTGAAGAGGCCGTAGACAAAGCTGAGCAGGCACGGCAGGAAGCCATCTCACGTGTTTCCGAATTGGAAGCAAAACTGAGAACCATCCGGCAGACGCGGGAAAAAGGTATGCGGGCTGAAAATGAACGCGCCGTTCAACTGGCTGAAGTCCAGACGCGTATTTCTGAGTTGCTCCGGAACGTCGAAGAAAACTTTGAGATTGCGCTGCTCGAGAATCCTGTAGAAGTGCCTGAAGCCTTTGATGAGCGGGAGTCCAAGCGGGAAGTGAAAGAGCTTCGCCGCAAAGTACGTACCCTCGGCTCAATCAACGAACTGGCACTCGAAAGCTACGAAGAGGAGAAAGAGCGCTTTGAGTTCATGAGCACCCAGCAGAAAGACCTCGAAGACGCTGAGCAAAGCCTGCTGGATACGATTACCGAAATTAATACAACTGCCGCTGAACGGTTCGATAAAACCTTCCAGGAAGTACGCACCAACTTTGCGCGGCTATTCTCGACGCTGTTTGGTAAAGATGATACAGCCGACTTGCTGCTTTCCAATCCGGAAGATCCGCTCGAGTCTCCCATCGAAATCATTGCCAAACCCAAAGGCAAACGCCCAAGCGCCATCACCCAGTTGTCGGGTGGAGAAAAAACGCTGACATCAACGGCTTTGCTGTTTGCAATTTACCTCGTTAAACCAAGCCCTTTCTGTATCTTGGATGAGGTAGACGCACCGCTCGATGAAGCCAATGTTGAGCGGTTCATGCAACTGATCCGCGAGTTCTCCAACAATACGCAGTTTATTATGGTTACCCACAACCGCCGGACCATGGAGCTGGCGGACCGCCTTTACGGCGTAACCATGCAAGAAGAAGGCGTTTCGAAGCTCCTCGGCGTTAAGTTCGACGAAGCAGCTGATCTGGTATCGTAAACAAATACCGGGCGCTGTATAGCTTTTTAGGATTTTTTCGAGCGCCGGCGCAGCGTGACCGTCATTCATCGATTGCTCCCGTCACTCGTCGAAACAAGCACATCTATCCTGATCATATCACCGTACGGGTTCTTAAAATTGATCTTGTCAATTAACCCGCACCTGTTATGTTTAGCTTTCTACGGTATCGAATTACATACTGGCTTTTTGCGCTATTGGGGCTATTGGGACCATTAGATGCGTTTGCGCAACAGCCTGCGATTGTAGAAGGGCGTGTGGTTTCAGCTTCGGGTGAGGCCATGGCTTATGTGAACGTGCAGTTGCAAGGCACAATCGACGGTGCTGCCAGCAACCTCGATGGCAGGTTTTCCTTCTCTACACAAAAAACAGGCGCGCAGACGGTTCGAGCCTCCATGATAGGATTTGAGCCGGCCCTTGCAGTAATCACGCTTGCGCCTGGTGATACCGTATCGCTTGACCTGGTCCTCAAAGAAACGCTGATTTCTTTGGAAGAAGCCGTTGTGACGGCCAGCGCATTTTCCACGGGGGATGCTGAAGCCGTTACCTTGCAATCGCTAGAAGTTGTAACCACACCCGGTGCCGCGGCAGATATCTTCCTTGCAATCAAGACGTTTCCTGGCGTAGCCATGGTTGATGAAGGCGCCGGCCTCTTTGTACGGGGCGGTGATGTTAGTGAAACGGTGTTGCTGCTGGATCAAGCGACGGTCGCCCATCCCTATAAACACGAAACGCCAACCGGTGGAGTATTTGGGACAATCCCGCCGTTCCTGGTTGGCGGTACTTTCTTTTCTTCAGGCGGTTTTTCTGCCAAATACGGCAATGCCCTTTCTGGTGTGTTGTCCATGGAAAGCCTGGACTTGCCACAGCAGGCATCGTATACAGCCAATCTGGGGTTGGCAGCAGCATCCATTGGGGCCGATGTACCACTTATCCCCGGCAAGCTTGGCGTACGGGTGAGCGGTAATCAGAGTTTTACAAAAATGATGATGGAGGTCAACGGGTTTGCGGATGAATTCTCCCTTACTCCGAGGGGCACAGATGTAAACCTTAGCGTGATCTATAACTACTCCACTACAGGCCGGCTCAAGTTTTTTAACTATACCAACCACGACCGCGTTGGCGTCTTTGTAGATGAACCATCTTTTGATGGGGTATTCGAAGGCAACACGGCCAATTGGCTCCACAACGTACAATGGTCAGACATTTTTTCGGATTGGCTGGTTTCTTCCAGTTTCTCCGTCAATCGATACAATACGCACCAGCAACTGGGCGTGCTCGATCTCAAGCCAAGCGATGTCTCTGCTAAACTGCGTACCGATCTGGAAAAAGAAATAAGCGACGACTACCGGATATTTCTCGGCGCTGAGTATGAGCAGGTGAATAATAACATCGAGGGCAGCGTGCCACAGTACACCGATATTCTGGATCCCGAAGCTGCCGTTTCGCAACTGGATGAATCATACCGAGGTAGCCGGGCTGGTACGTACGCTGAGATGGAGTTTAAAGCGACCCGGCACATTGCGGCGCGCGTTGGGCTACGGGCCGACTATTTTGGATTACCGAATGCCTTTACCCTCGACCCACGGATCTCTTTGCGGTATGCATTCAACAAAGCCACAGATTTTCGCCTGGCGTGGGGGCTTTATCACCAGATATCATCTGCCTATAGCTTCAACGAAACAACCGGCAGTCCATCTCTTATGCCCCAACGCGCGCAGCATTTTATTGCCGGCCTCAACCACGAGCAAGGACAACTCATGATGCGTTTGGAAGGGTATTACAAACCATACGACAATCTCGTCATTGAGCACGGTACACAAAATTTCACCAATGAAGGCAATGGCGATGCGTTTGGCCTGGATGCCTTTATCAAGTACGGAGGATTCCTGCAGACCCGCGCCAATGGCTGGATTTCATACAGCTACCTGGAATCAACACGCAAACAGGCCCGGCAAGTCGGACGTGAAGTTGTCCATCAAACGGGCCCTTCCGGTTTTGACATCACCCACAACCTTACTGTTGTCGGCAAAATGCGCCTGATAGGTTTTCTGAGTGGTGGGGTAACGTATCGCTACGCAACAGGCCGGCCCATTACGCCGGTAATCGACGCCGTGCCGGATGAAAGCGGCGCATTTTACTGGCCCATTGAAGGGGACATAGGTTCTGAGCGACTCCCCTCCTTTCAGCGATTGGATGCAACGGTGAGTTACTATCTACCTTTTGGTACCGGGCACAATGCCACCTTTTACCTTGCCGTGAGCAACCTGCTAAATCGCACAAATGTGCTCGACTATGAATATGCTCCGGACTACAGTACGCGTACACCACGGCGGTCCAATTACCGCAGGTTTCTTTACTTCGGCGTGTCTATCAATTTTAACCGGATCGTCGGGTAAAGAATATGGGGGCAATGATGCCATTGAATTGCTTAATGCGCAGGTACATAAACCAGCTTTGTAAACCGTATAACACCATGAACACTATAAATCGCATGAACACAACGATTCGATCGATGCAAGCAGGATTGCTGGGGCTATTTACCCTGTTTATACTGCCAGGCACGTGTTGGGCGCAAGAGCTGCTTATTGAAAACGCCAAAATACTCGACCCTGCCACCCAGACCGTTACCGAGGGCGTTGTGACCATTGTGGCCGGCAAAATCTACAGCATTGAGGAAGTACATTCATCGCCATTTAATGGACCCGCTATTGACCTGGAGGGCAAGTGGTTGATGCCGGGGTGCAACTGATGATCCCTTCGATTACAAATTTCGACTATCACGCAACGCTGATCATGCCAACCGAAGGCAAGCAGACGCTGCAGTTACCGTTTTCCAGTTTTCGCCAGATGTGGTCGGCACCGGTGCCATGGACGGGCACGGATGTCGTAGCCATCGCGCTCATGGTGAGCAATTTCCAACCGCTCGATTTTGCCTACAACATTGACCACATCGGGTTTTACAAAGCAGAAGACGCACAGGAATAAAGAAGTGGCTGATACGAGGCCATACACGCATCGAAATCTAAAATAGAACGATCATGAAAAAACATTATACCGTATCCGTTTTTACGCTATTGCTGCTGGGCCTCTTTACGCTGCCCGTGCTGGCACAGGATGTCGATGCCTTGCTGCTCGAGGCAAAAGAAAAGCTTGTTGCCGGCGAAAATAGCAATGATCAGAACCAGATCATGGAAGCACGCGCCATGTTTGAGCGGGCAACTGCGGATGAAGGGCGCCGGGCATTGGCGCACTACTACATGGGGCTGGCCGGGTATCGGCTTGCCGGCATGAACCCTGAGAAAGATGCACAACTCAAGCACCTCAACGCCAGCATCAAGCAGCTTGAGAAAGCCATAAAAATAGACGAAGATTTTGTTGAAGGCATTGCCCTGCTCGGGAGTGTTATTGGGTGGAAGTCTGGCCTCAAACCCATGCAGGCCATGTTCCTTGGGCCAAAGGCGACAAAATTGGTTGCCCGGGCGAATGCATTGGCGCCAGACAATCCGCGGGTCAGGCTAGTCTCTGCTATCAGCGACTACAACACACCCAAAATGTTTGGGGGCGATCCAGCGCAAGGAATGCTTGGATTTCAGCAGGCAGCAGACCTGTTTGCCAAAGAAGAAGTTGCGGATCCGGTAATGCCCGATTGGGGGCACGCGGAAGCGTATGCCTGGCTTGGGCAGGGGCATATGGCAAATGGCGCCAGCGAGCAGGCCCGGGCCGCTTTTGAAAAAGCGCTCGAACTGAATCCTGATTATGGATGGGTGAAGCATGTATTGTTGCCCAAAGTTGCTGATGCTTCGCAATAGCAAGTTTTTGACGGGCAGTTGTATAGACGGTGCGTCTGGTTGCCGGCATTGCTGCTGCGGCCAGGCGTACGTCTTTGGTCGTATAATATCAATCTTGGAAATACCTACTTTGACCCGAGACCTCGTATTTGAAACAGTATGCTTAACACGTCGGATATGACCGAATCTGTTGCAATCCCCAAACCGCGTATGACAACCCGCGCGGTTGTGCTTAGTGCTTGTGGATGGATTTTATATGCGCTCTTCTACAGCTTTATGGTGACAGCCAGTGGGCAGCAAACAGAATTTGTTGGTGTATTTATCGGGCAGATGTTTGCTGCAGGCATTATGGGTGTGCTTACCATACCCCCCTGGCTGCTTGTTGTGCGTGAGATGGACGCTTTCCGTTGGCCGGCAAAAATTGCGGCCCATATCGTGATCGCGCCGGTGTTTGCGTGGTTAAGCCTGACGCTGTTTTTATGGCTGATTGGGTACACCACGGGCCCTGATGTGCAGGTCTCTATTCGCAGTGCTTATTCTTTTGTGTTTGGTAGCAACCTTACCGCTTACATGGTTGCGTTTGCATTATATCATGCATTGCGCATTTTGCAGCGCTTACGATTAAAAGAAAAGCAGGCCGCTGAATTGCAGGCCCTCGCGAAAGAAAGTGAGTTGGCAGCACTAAAGGCGCAGATCAATCCACATTTTCTGTTTAATACCCTTAATTCAATGAATGCAATGGTCATGCGCGACCCGGAAGAAACGCGCAACATGATCATTCAACTAGGCGACTTGCTCCGCTATGCGCTCGATAGCTCGCGCAAAGATTTAGTGATGCTCGAAGAAGAGCTGGCTTTTTCGAAAGCGTACCTGGACCTGGAATCGCACCGGTTTGCTGACCGTCTGGCAGTTGCGTTTGAAGTAGCCCCGGGCCTGGAGCGTGTATTGATTCCGCCGATGGTATTGCAGCCGCTGGTGGAAAATGCAATCAAACATAATATAGCTCGCCGCGAAGAAGGCGGTGAAATCACCATTCGCGTTACAGCGACCGCTGAGGAGGTGCAGATTGTTGTGGAAGATGAAGGACGGGGAGAAATGCTCCACCAGGTGGGGAGCAAAAGCGGCATCGGACTTTCAAATACAACAAGCCGGCTCGAAAAACGCCTGGGCCCAGCTGCTGCTCTGCAAACTGAACACCTTGGTCCAATGGGATTTCGCGTATCTTTTTCCGTTCCGCTACAAGTGGCTTGAGTAGATGATAAAAGCAATTATTGTAGATGACGAACCCCTGGCCAGGTCTATCATCCAGGAGTTCATTGACGACTACGAAGACATCGAAGTTATAGCAGAGTGTGCAAATGGCCGCGAGGCACTCAAGTGTATTGATGCCGAAAAACCAGATCTACTTTTTCTTGATATTCAGATGCCCGGCCTGACAGGCTTTGATGTCATCGAGCAACTCACCTACTTGCCCCAGATCATCTTTTCTACCGCCAATGATGCGTTTGCCATAGACGCTTTCGAAACGGGTGCAATAGATTACCTGCTAAAGCCTTATAATAAGGCACGATTTGACAGAGCTGTACAACGGGTGCTCAAGCATCAGCATGTAGAGCTTGAGCAGGAGACGATGCGTCATTTTCTTGCCTCCATCAAAGCGCCTGCTTCTTTTGCCAGCCACCTGTTTGTGCGTGTTGCAGAGAAGATTTTTCCTGTTGCCACCAATGACGTGTTGTGGATCGAGGCTGCCGGCGATTATTCAAACCTGCATACCTCGAAAAAAACGTTTGTAAGCGGTCAGGGCATTGGCGCCCTCGAAAAGCGCCTTGATCCGGCATTGTTTGTCAGGGTACATCGTTCTGCCATTGTTGCCTTGTCTGCAATTGCCCATATTGTCAGCGATGGCGAAGGTGGATACCATGTGACCCTGAGAAACAGGGAACGGGTGCGGGTGAGCCGATCGTATGCAGCCCGTGTCCGCGACCGCATTGTTTAGGTTGTGGTTACAAATTGAGGGCTAAAACTACCTGAAATTTGTGTATAGCCGGCGATATGCGTTGTGCTCGGTAGGGTTTTTGTAATGGGAGTAACCACTTCATACAAATCGTGGTAAAATTGTGTAAAGTGCCCGGTAATTAAGTAGGGAATTACCGTGAAGCCGGGCAAAAAGGGAATCTGTCGGTTGAATTTCTTATTTCACAAGGAGAGATTTAAAGGACGCTTACGCAATTTTTTTGTTTTTTATTAATCGATAGCATAGAAGATCATCACCCGGGGGTTCGTTTTGAACGAATATCTACTTCTAGGATTAGCAGCCATTGTTGTATTGGGCATTATTGCCCAGTGGCTATCCTGGCGGTTTAAAATACCTTCTATACTTTTGCTGCTCATTTTCGGCTTTCTTGCCGGCCCTGTAACCGGGCTGCTGAATCCGGATGAGTTGCTTGGCAGCCTGCTTTATCCATTCCTTTCGCTGTGCGTAGGCCTGATCCTGTTTGAAAGCGGACTCCGTTTCAATCTGGCGGATTTTAGGGCTTCTGAAAAAGCTGTGCGAAATCTGACCACCTACGGGGTGGTCATATCGCTGGGTTTGATATCCGCCGCCGCGTTTTACATTATTGGGCTCGACCTGAGCATGGCCGTGCTTTTGGGGGCTATTCTTGTTGTTACCGGGCCCTCTGTGCTTATTCCGCTGCTTCGTCATGTGCGTTCCTCAGGCCGCATTGGCGCAATAGCCAAGTGGGAAGGCACCATGATCGATCCGATTGGTGCAATTATCTCTGTACTTGTGCTCGAAACCGTGATTTTCTTCAATGCGCCTATTGTAGAAGGCCTTGAAGTAAGCAGTATGGGGGAAGCAGTCTTTCATGCGATCGAAGGACTTTGCCTGGTCATTTTTGTCAGCCTGGGCGTGAGTGTGCTGAGTGCGGGATTACTGGTGACGTTGTTCAAGCGCCGGCTCATCCCTGACCACCTTAAAAATGCCGTCGCCCTGATGGTTGTCGTTGGTGTCTTTGCGATCACCGAAATGCTCCGGCAGGAATCAGGATTGCTCGCAACGGGCTTGCTTGCTACACTATTCCTTGGCATCATCATCGCCAATCAACCTTATGTGCCGGCGCGGCGCGTCTTTCTGTTTAAAGAGGAGTTTCGGGTATTTTTGTACGCTGTTGTGTTTATCCTTTTCAGTGCCCGGCTTGAAATTACAGAGCTCGAGTTTATCAACCAGCAAACCCTCATTTTTCTGGTTGTACTGATGCTGGTTATCCGCCCGCTTGTTGTACTGTTTTCGTCGATTGGTGCCAAGCTCAACTGGCGTGAATACGTGTTTTTATCCTGGCTTGGGCCCCGTGGTATCGTGGCTGCTGCCCTTGTTGCTTTGTTCAGTTTCCGGCTCGAAGAAGTGTTTCCGGAGAACAGTGGTGGCCTGGTCCCGATAGTTTTTCTTGTCATTATCGGTACGGTAGCAATCAGCGGTCTTACTGCTACGCCGCTTGCGCAGTTGTTAAAGCTCGCTGAACGCAATCCGCAGGGCAACCTGTTTATTGGAGCCCAGTCGTGGGTGCGTCGCATGGCGAAGGTTATCCAGGAGCAAGGATACAAGGTCATGCTTGTGGATTCCGACCCGCGCAACATCGCGCACGCTGAACAGGCCGGTCTGGATGCAAAGCTTACCCATGTGTTGACCAAAGAAGTGGTTGATGATCTTGAGTTGGGCGAGTTCGGGCGCATGCTGGTGCTGACCCCCAATGAGGAAATCAACGCACTGGCTACCCTGAATTTCCACGAATATTTTGATGGTTCAGAAGTGTATCACCTGCCGGTTCGCGGGCATACCGAACCGCAGAATCCGGAAGAGGTATTGCAGCACGTACAGGGCCGGCATTTATTTGGGGAAGACGTTACCTACGCCTCGCTGAATACCCGTTTTATTAGCGGAGCATCCATCAAAACCGGCAAACTAACGGAAGACTTTACGTTTGAAGACTTTCATATGCGGTATGGCAATAACGCAATTCCCCTTTTCCTCATCAGGAATAATGGTGATTTGCACGTATTTACTGCTGATGATCCTGTAGAACCTGAACCAGGCGAAACCTTGATCGCGCTTATTAACCGCGTCGATAAAATTTCTGAAGAATCAGATGGTTTGTTGGCACTGGGCGATGTGACAATCACGGAGCGGTCATAGACATAAACGTATTGCTGACACTGCGAAAGATGTACAACTGACCCGCTTTCGTTCGCCACATACCATGAAAATAGACGCCCGCACCCGTCTGGTAACTTTGTTGGGTTATTCACTCGGCCATTCTCTGTCGCCGGAAATCCACAATACTGCCTTTCAGTTACAGCAGATCAACATGGCCTATCTGTGCATGGAAGTGCACCCGGACCAGTTGAAACAAGCGCTCGATGGCTTTCGGGCAGCGCGTTTTGTCGGCTCTAATGTTACCATTCCCCATAAGCAGGCAATTCATAAGCTTGTTGACACCCTTTCCGAACAGGCACGTGCTGTTGGTGCTGTGAATACCATTGTTAGCCAGTTTGATGAAAACGGGGAAATAGAAAGTTTGCACGGTGACAACACCGACGTGCGCGGATTCCTTGAACCCCTTGCTCCGTATGCTGGCAAATTGGAAGGCGGTGAAATGGTTGTGTTTGGGGCTGGAGGGGCAGCCCGCGCGGTTGCCTATGGCATTCTTCAGGCCTATCAGCCGGCGCAACTTACCATTGTTGCCCGAAATACGGGTAAAGCAGAGCAACTGGCTAAAGACCTTGCTGCATATGACAATCAACGTGCATTGCAGGTGGTCTCCTTCTCGGAAGCAACAAATGCCGTGCGCAATGGCCGGCTTCTTGTTAATGCAACGCCGGTTGGCATGCATCATGATGCAGATCAGACGCCCTGGCCCGAAGCAAAAGACTTCTCTCGCCATCAGGTAGTCTATGACCTGGTCTACAATCCGGAAAAAACGCGGTTGTTAAATGATGCCGCGCAGCAGGGCGCGCAAACCCTCGGTGGACTCGAAATGCTCATCCAGCAGGCTGCTGCTTCGTACCAGCAGTGGACCCATAAATCAATGCCGCTCGATGCCGTACGCCATGCGGTACGCACAAAGCTCGGGTTATAATTTCGCTTAACCCTTTGCTTAAATAGCCGATACTTTCGGAGAGCCGCAAGTCTATGTGCAATGAGCCAGGGAATTCACCCGGTAGTTGCCTGTAACATCACTTCAATAACGCAAACTCGACCGATCGAATGAAATTAGCCGCATCGGCCAAAGGTACGTCTCTGGGGAATTTTCAGCTTAACTTCCCAACGTTGCCGCATACCTTTTTGCGTGCGATGGAATTGTCGCGGGATGTAGAAAGCATCAACCTGGATGAGGTGGTAAAAGTGGTTCAGAACGACCTCGGTGCCGTTACCAGAATATTGCGTGTTGTAAACTCGGCTTATTATGGTGTACGATCTGAAATCAACAGCATCCGTCGTGCTGTGGTCGTATTGGGGCCGGAAGCAGTCCTGGGCATTGTGATGAGCATGAGTCTTGTTGATTTGCGCTCCAATCTGAATGTGACAACAGCAGTGCCTTTCCTGAATCTCGTACGTCATAGTATTGCAACCGGGTTTATTGCGCGACACTTGAGTTCCAAAGCCTCTTTACCTACAAGCAGTGCCCGCGACAAACAGGAATTGCTCAATGAAGCGTTCACCGCCGGCTTGCTGCATGATTTTGGCAAAATAGTGCTGCTACACAACTTTCCCGATGAAGCAGCCGTGCTTTACGAGAGCCCAATGGATCCTTTGATCAGTGATGAGGAGATACTGGAAAAGGAACGTCAGGTATTTGGTTTTAGCCATGCTGAAACGGGTGGGTTCTTGATGAACCAGCTAAACTTCCCGCCAGCAATCTCTGCGATAGTTGAGCGTCATCACGATCTTGAAGATGTCTCGGAATTGCCAATGTCGATACGGGCCCTACTGTATATCATCGTAATGAGCAACAGGCTGGCCAACACCATGGGATACGATTTTAACCATAAAATTACCGAGCAGGTGTTTGCAGAAGAACCCGTGCTGGATCGTCTTATAGAAGAGGGCGTATTTGACATGGGCAGCAAGGTGATTCTTATTGAAGAAGCGCTGGCCCTGCAGCCGGTTGTCGATGAATATTTGAACGAAGTCACTTGAGAACCTGCAGGGCAGGGGTGAGTACCCACTTTTTGGATTCGACGTATATTTAACAGCCTGGCGCATGCTGTATATCCAGCCAAACACTTTTGCAGAAGAGCCCCATGTGGTAGCCGGTTTTAGCACCCGGCAAGGGGGCGTAAGTGGTCCACCTTTCCATAGCCTGAATCTGGGCCTTAGCACTGCTGATCATAGCGATGACGTACACGAGAACAGAAAACGCCTCTTCGAGCGCGCTGGGTTCTCTGTAGATCAGTTGGCTATTACAGGACAGGTGCATGGAACAGAGGTACTGGATGTAGATGCGCCGGGATTATATGTTGGCTATGATGGCATGGTTACGCGCGCACCCAATTTGCTACTTTGTCTTAGTGCTGCTGATTGTGCTTCGGTCCTGATTGCAGATCCGGTGAATCGTGTGATTGGCGCCTGTCATGCCGGCTGGCGCGGCACCGTTGGCCGCATCACCGTGAAAACTGTCGAGCGTATGCTGGCACATGGTGCTGCATTGGAAAATTTAAAGGCTTACGTAAGTCCGTGTATATCTGCGTCTCAGTTTGAGGTAGGGCCTGAAGTTGCCAGCCAATTTGCGCCGGCGTTTGTATGCAGCATACCCGGCAAAGAAAAACCGCATGTAGACCTGAAGAAAGCGCTGCAATTTCAACTGCTCGAGGTTGGGATTCAGGAAAATGCCATCGAGATTTCACCCCATTGTACCTTTACAGAAACCGACCGCTTCTTTTCTCATCGCGCAGAGCACGGTAAAACAGGGCGCCTTATGGGATTTATTGGTTTGAAAACCTGATCTGCGACCAATTCTGTGTGTTAAAAATCTTCTGCCGATCTATACGGAACGATTATATAAAGCAAGATGTCATGACCTGTAATGCGTTGTTGCAAGGAAAACGGAGCAAATACGCCTGGCATATCCGGGTATGTGCTAACCATTCCACAGGAGACAGCACCTAATTGCATTTGTTGGCGTAGTCAAATCTAACCGTTGAGCGAATCTGGAGAACATATTGTTGTAAAGTTCTGGGGCGTGCGAGGCTCACTGCCTTCTCCTGGTCCTAATACAGTCCGATATGGTGGCAACACACCTTGTGTTAGTGTAGAGGGCGTGAACCAAAATGACCAGTGGTGGACTGTGATGCTTGATGCCGGCACTGGCGCGAAACACCTTGGGCAAGCGTTGCTGGAAAACAACAACGATATCTATTTCTTCCTGACCCACACCCACTGGGATCATATACAGGGGTTTCCTTTCTTCTCGCCAATCTATCAGGCGGACCGCAAAATCTACCTTTCTTATCTTGAAGATCGCCGGGGATTGTTCAAGCTGTTGTTGGAGCAAATGGATGGCCGGCGCTTTCCGATTACGCAAGACCAGATCTTGTCGCTACTCATTAGCATGAATCCGGAAGATGTAGCTGAACGAAGCCGTGAAGGCTATTTTGTCGATCGGCTGCGGGTCAATCACCCTGGTGAAACACATGGCTTCAGGCTCAATTTGCAGAATCGGAAAATTGTCTACATCCCAGACAACGAAATTGACGCGGTAGACGACGTGCACGTGTCATTTGATCGGTTGGTTGCCTTCTGCCGGGAAGCTGATTTACTTATCCATGATGCCCAATATCTGCGAGAAGATATGCCGGCGAAGCGGGGATGGGGCCACAGTGTATCGGAGCGGGTTTGGGAGCTGGCGCATCAGGCGCGCGTCAAGCAGGTGGTGCTTTTTCATCACGACCCTGACCGGACAGACGACGAACTGGATGTTATGCAGGAGCGGGCAAGGGCATGGTTTGCATCAAAAGATGTGAACGTCGTTTGTCATGTGGCGTACGAAGGGCTTACGTTGCGCTTTTGAGCGTACCCCCGTTGTTTGAGCCTACCCCACTGTATGCCTGTATTGCCCACGCCGCGTTATTTACCATCTTGGCCTTTCAGGAATGGCCACGTGCACACCATTTATCCCGCTATCTTTCGCCGAATTGATGACGTGCAGTACCAGCGCGAGCGGATTACACTACCTGATACAGATTTTCTAGATCTGGATTGGTCTAAGCGCGAGGCAACCAACGACCATGATAAGCCGGCACGGGTAGGTATTGTATTGCATGGTTTAGAGGGAAGCGCTGCTGGTGGCTACGTGAAAGGTATGGTTCGGGCAATCAACAAAGCCGGCTGGGATGCCGTTGCCTGTAATTTTCGAGGCTGCAGCGGTGAACCCAATCGATTGTTGCGCTCTTACCATGCCGGCGCAACCGAAGACCTGGCTGCTGTCCTTGAGCATATCATTGCATCGTATGATTATGAGGAAATTGTGCTGGTTGGGTTTAGCCTGGGGGGCAACCTGACCCTGAAGTATTTGGGGGATATGGGTGATGCTTTGCCACCGGCAGTGAAAGCGACGGCGGGGATCTCGGTCCCGTGTGACCTGGCTGCAAGCGTGGATGCCATGTCTACCCTTGCCAACAAAGTTTACATTGCACGATTCATGCGCAACCTGCGAGAGAAGATGCGCGAGAAAGCCGCAGCATTCCCTGGGCAAATTGCTATAGATCGACTCGATGATATCACCACGTTCCAGGAATTTGATGATTTGTATACGGCACCACTGCATGGGTATGCTGATGCAGACGCATACTGGCAGGCGTGTAGCTGCCGGCCTGGCCTCGTAAATATTCAGATTCCGACCCTTATTCTGAATGCTGCAGATGATCCTTTCCTGGGGCCGGCTTGTTTTCCGTTAGACGAGGCGGGACAAAGTGCCAATGTCCACCTTGAGATTCCAGATTATGGGGGGCATGTGGGCTTTATAGACCACCCCAAAGACAGGCGTTATTGGTCAGAACAGCGCGTTGTCTCCTTTTTTGAGCAACATCTAGGCTAAATCTGAAAAATATTAAGCGCAAATCACAATTTTTTTGTAGTTCGTGGGTCCTGAAAATCCCTCCCAATAAGCCAAATGTAAGCATCGGCTAACTATTGTAGGTAAATTGACTTACAGGACATTCGGTAAAGGTGCCTACATCGCTGACAGGGGTTTTTGCGATATATTTAGATAACCTTGGTGTATTTCCACACCTTCCTATCTGTCTTATGCAAATCTACAAGACAGTGACAGAGCGATAGCGTCGCAGTTAGGTCAGGGCTTCCGGGTGGGGGAAGTCGGGCCTAGCTGCGAATTTTTTGG
>JBCCIM010000016.1 GCA_039111535.1 Bacteroidota bacterium
CGGGGATGGACAAGTAGTGAAGTACTGAAGTCTTAACTTCTCAAGCATATTTTTATTGACCACCCACCTTGCGCAAAAATATGTGAAAAAATTAGGATTCATACAGGTGTCTGTGCATATTTTGTCTGAACATCGTATCCAGTCAAAGCCCCGGCCCCGGCAAATGGCTGGCCCCGGCCCGATCGGGAGAAATCAACACAGGAATACTGCTATTGAGCTGCTTTACCGCCAGTCGATCGAGTGATAGGGCGGGAGACGACAAAATGCTGCGAGATGGCTTTACCCATTCGATATTGGATAATTTGATCCGCCACTTGAACCGGCCTGACTGGATAAACAGCGTGTCAGCGGATACCGTGTATCTTGTATTGACATAGATGTCTATAATCAGCCATGCCACCCCTCCCATCAACAGGCTAAAGAGCGCCTTTAAGGAGATTGCAGTTTCAGGGTCCAGCCACAACGCGCCAATTGCAATTGCCATAAGACCCAGGCAAATCCAATGTATGGCAACGTACCACTTGTCAATTTTGGTTTTGAACTGCGTCATTGCTGCGTATAGAATCAGTGCTACAACAGCTGAACACACTAGAAAACGAACGTGGCGCCAAGCTGAGGTAATACAAGATCTGTACGCGACCTTGTAATGTCAAAGGAAAGCTCACCATTCTCCCGTCCTGTAGAGCCCCGCTCCAGGTATTCTGCACTCCCACCCAGCAAATAGCGCGCACCAAGGTTTACCATAATGCTGAAGGGCCTGCTGTTGTCGTTGACGCCTTGAAAAACCCGAATATCAAGACCGCCCCCAAAACCATAACTGGACGCAAAGTCGTCAAAGTTTACAGATGCAGCAATAGATTCGCTGGACTGCCGATTTTCTACGGACGTGCGCGTAAAGAGATATTTGAAACCAAAGAGGGCTTCTGCATACGGCTGGAAGGCGCCGGTCTGTGGTTGAAACCGGAGAAACAAGTGACCAAAAGCAATGCTGTTTGTTGTTTCTACGTCCACAGTCACATCGGGAATTGTGGTACTGAAAGGCTCGGACCTACGCTCGTACCCATAAATCAGATACCCGAGATCAACGCCAATCATTACGGGTGCCGGTGAAAGGCCAATACCGCCATTAAGCGCAATGCCAAAACCAAGATTATCGACGTTATCCGCAAACTCTCCAACAGGAACCCCCATCATCAGATTAACGCTTGCTCGCGGGGTCACCTGGGCAGCTGCCGGTAGCGCCATAACCATAATAAGCATCACAAGCGCCATACAGGCAATCCTGGTCGATATACTGTTTTGCATACAACGCATGGCAAAGAGAGGTACAGGTTATGTGAATTACAGCTTCGGCTAACATACAGGAGCGTCATCAGGTCAGCCGGTCAAATGTAAACAGGTTGTGGTTGGCCTGCTCCTCGGGGTCATCGTTAAGCGTGCCGGCAATCGTTTTACCAAACCTGAAGCCATATCCCATGCCATGCCCGTTAAACCCTGCAGCCCAGGATACCCCTGGGAAAGGATTGTCATGTGCAAACAAGGGTAAGCTATCCTGTGTAAAGCCCATGACACCGCTCCAGGAAAAGGCGGTACGCACAGCAGCAATATGTGGGAAATACTGCAACAAATACGATTGCAACGCGGCCTGAAGCTGTGGTGTGGTATAATCGTCATACCCCAGCTCTTCCTCTACAAAAAGATGTCGCCCCCCCCCGAGCAACACCTCACCAGAGGCAAGCTGACGGATATAATAATATCCTTCATGGGAGTATACAGGGTACGGAAGCCAGTCCGGGCAAGATGCAGTTGCCAGCATCTGCGCACGTACAGGTTTAATAAACGCGCTGATCTCAGGCATAAGCTGGGGCAGGTAAGCATTTGTACAGCATACAACGCGCGCTGCCTTAACTTCACGGTTTCGGCAGGCTACACCTATGTGATCCCCCTTGGGTGTAATCTCGTATACAGGATGATGCTCTAGCAAGATAGCACCACTGCGGCCGGCTATTTCTCGCACCAGTTTTTGAGAGTCGACACGTGCCCCGGATTCAATGAGGAGTCCACCGGCAAACCCTTTTCCCTGAATCTGTGCACTGATCTCTGCTTCTGACCAATAATGCACGCTTTCCCCTATTTCGTGAAGCAAGGCATACGATGCCACAAGCCGCTCTTTCTCCTCCAAACTACCAGCCAGTATCAAACTCCCGCTCGCTTCAAACCCTGTTTTTTCTGGATCCAGCTCCGTCGCCAACAAATCCCTGTTCTCTTTTGTAAAAGCCCAGAGCTGAGCCGCTTTTTCCGACCCATACTTTACGATATCCGTGGCGTAATCAACCGCTGCGCCTTGAAGCAGAAAGCCGGCATTGCGGCCGGTAGCTCCGGCCCCTACCGTCGCAGCGTCAATGAGCACAACACGCGAGGAGGGATTGTATTTTTTCAGCCAGTATGCGGTTGATGTACCAACAATCCCGGCTCCAACTACTGCAATATCACAATGCAGGGTAGCCCCCGACTCTCCGCGTTGCCAGTATGAAAGGGTCATGGTGGTTTATCGGTTCAAATCTACAACAATACGGCCCTTGATATTACTGTCCATCATTCTTTTGCTTATCGCAAGCACCTCGGCCAGAGAGACAACTTCTGCAATCGCTTCGACTTGTGCGGCAGGCACTTCACCCAGGCGGGCCCAGACCTCACACCGGCGCTCGTATGCACACGTAGAGGTATCGATGCCCAGCAGGTTTACACCGCGCAGAATAAACGGAAAAACCGTGGTATCTAGGGCATGGCTGTTCGCAAGTCCACATGCCGCAACACTTCCATGACGCTTCATTTGGCTGATGATGGCAGAAAGCGCCGGCCCGCCGACACTATCAATTGCGCCAGCCCATTTGCCTTTATCCAGCGGCCGCGATGGCCCATCCCCCAAAACAGACCGATCAATGATGCGTGAAGCACCAATAGACTTCAGGTAATCATGGGCATGCTTTTTCCCGGAAGAGGCAACCGCTTCAAAACCGAGTTGTGATAACAGCATCAGGCTGAAGCTCCCAACACCTCCTGTAGCACCCGTAACGACAACCTCGCCCCGTTCAGGAGTGAGGCCGTGCAACTCGAGGGAAATAACAGACAACATAGCAGTGAATCCTGCAGTCCCAAAGACCATTGCCTGCTTGCTCGTCATCCCTGCCGGCATAGGTACCAGCGATTTTGACTTTACGCGCATACGTTGTGCGTATCCTCCCCAGTGTGCCTCTCCAAGTCCCCAGCCATTACCGATAACCTTGTCGCCCTCTTTAAACGCGGGATCCCGGGACGCAACCACTTCGCCGGCCAAATCAATACCGGGCACAAAGGGGAAGTCTCCTCTCACTATTTTGCCGGTGCCCGTCACAGCCAGGGCATCTTTATAATTGATACTGGAGTAATCGACAGCCACCAGCACCTCATCATCCGGCAAATCTGTATCCGACAATTGCTGGATTTTCACGTCTGGTTCTTTATCAGTCTCGTGTAACACAAGGGCATTAAACATTGCAAATTTGACCGGCTGGTAATTTATTTAGTTATTGTTAAGACATCAGGGCAACCTGAGCACAAATCAACCGTCTTCTTAGAGACAAGCAGGCAAAGTATACAGGTTCTATGAATCAGAATCGAGACACCGAAAACTTTTGGGCACGCATCCATCGTCAGGGGTTACGCCCTGCTGATTCAGATCTACTTGGATCATCAGCAATTAGAACATCTCTTGGCTGGGTGCTCTCCCTGGCAATCCTGGTACTCGTTGCCAACCTCCCGATATATCCACGGCAACTCTCCATTGGTTGGTTACAAACCTGGCCAGAGCGTCAAATTGAATTGGTACCAGCTCCTTCAGATCGGGGTGACGATAATGCGTCGAGCTCTCCCGTCACAGCGTTTACGCAACCGGCCAAAATTGAATACCCGTTGCCTGATGTAAAAGAAAAAAAGAAGGCCGTTGAACTGCCTCCAGCAGAAGAAATCATCCGTCCACAAAAACTGGCAAAGATCGACCGAGGCCCTATCCTGGAATACGTCGATGAAAGTCCGGCCATTGTAGGTGGTTTGAGCACTCTGTATCTCAGCATCGACTATCCCAAAATAGCCCGCGATCAAGGTATTCAGGGGCTAACCGTGCTCATGTTTGTAGTTGAAAAAGATGGCTCAACGCGCGACGTTGAAGTATTCAAGCCCCTGCATCCTGCGCTTGATTCTGCTGCTGTAGCAGCTGTGAGAAAGACCCTGTTTAAGCCGGGCCGACAAGATGGGAAAATTGTACGCGTAAAAATGCGGCTACCTATTCGCTTCAAGTTGATCAAACAGGAAGATGCTGCAAAAATAGATACGCTCGAATTGCCTGTTCAAAACCCGTAAAAGTGGCTAGCGAGAACTCTCAGGTGGCCCTGATCCTTCTGGCCTGTAGTTCCTGTCTTTGGTCAGGATAATACGGTCGATATAAAAGCCATCTTCCCGCATCCAAACGTTGAGTTCCTTCATGCCGGCTGAAGGGACGTCGATTCGCGCGGCGTCATCGCTATCCTGCCGCTGCTGGGTCCATACCCACGTGCGGTATGTATCTGTACCAATGTAAGAGCTCGATCGATTTGCAGCCCCATTGATGCCCAGATGTACCGAGTTGCTGTTGTTATTGTCAGCCCATACCCGCATCCAGATATAATATCGGCCAGGGTCTTCGAAATAAACCGGATAGGTAACTTCAGGACTTCTTTTATTGTATCGAGATCTAATTCTGACACCCCTGTCTGGCGAGACAACAATAGCTCCTTGCCCGGTATATCCAGAGCGGTCGCGCTGCACCGTCCAGCGCTGGTTGTTATACGATCGCTCACCATCAAAATGCTCCGCTTCGATTACAACCCGGCCTTTTTGCGCGTCGAATGCGCCCCTTCCGGCCGGCAACGAGGCAACAGCGACTTCACCTTGCGGCATGAGGTCCATCACATCACCGTTAACCCGTGAATTCCAGCGTTGGCGGGCGCGCTTGTTGCCATCAACATATTGGAAGGTAGCTTCTTCTCCAGACTCGGAGACTTCAAGTATCCCTTTGATACTATATGTACTTCTGTTAAACAGTGCCCCTTTCCATTCAACTTCCATGTCAACCGTGTATGCCTTTTCGAAGGTATTGTAGGCCCACGAATCGATGTATACGGTATTCCTCTTGCGTCGTAGAAACGGACTGAGTCGATCGACCAGCTTATCAGCAGCTTGCTCAACGAAGAGCGCAATGTCCTGCTTATGCTCATCTTCGGTTTTTACAAGGATCTCTTTTGCCGTTGTGGCAACAGCGTCAGTAAATCCTTCGAGGTCTACGTATACATCAAAGATTACATTGGCCGACTTATCATCAAGTAATGCTGAATCAAGGTAGAATTTAAAATCTTTGTAATTCTGCTTGTATGCCAGGTTAAATCCACCTCTAGATTTGGAAAAGGGCAATTGAATAGCTGTCTCTTTTCTACCCTGCACGTAAGCTTCCAGATAACCATGGAGCGCTCCTGAAGGGTTAATTTTTTGCCAGGATGTATCTTGTCCCAGTCGTTCAACTATAAAAGGCAATTTATAGGCGCCTTCAAACACCTTTTTCCGGAGCGGGTAAGTAATATCGGGTTCGAGTGATACGCGTTTGGGGGAGGCCGCAACAATTGCTTGTTCGCAAACACGCAACAGTTTAACATCACCGCAGACTTCAACCAGCACCTGCTCTTCATTTCCCAGATCAATGTCGGGAATTCCAAAGACCGTCTCTTCGCCGGCGTAGAGGGTATCGTAGGAGGCATTGAATGCGACAATCCATTTGTTTGTCTCATCTACTGGCTGTATACCGCCTAGCACGGTTTGGCTTGCAAAGTCAACATTAACCACCAGCGTATCCCACCCACGGTGCATGAGTGTGAGATCAGAGACAACAATTTCTTCCCGCGCTGTGCAGCTAGCTAGCAACAGGAAACTGACAATGGCTAACGTTCTCATTGGGTGGTTTGTAGTTGTGGCAGCCATCCTTTTTGGCTGGCCCATAACAACGCAGTAAGGTGTATCCCGTGCACAAAATCTCCAGCATTTATCGTTTTGCCGAGCATTTCAGGGGAAAGCACCCGCACTGCAATATCTTCTTCTACGTCAAGTGCCTGTTTTTGTTGAACATACGCACCTTCAGCAAGATACAGGTAGGCATAGTTTGCATTATTACTTGGATCCGTAGCACACCGGCCGATTGCACGCCATCGGGGTGCTGCGTACCCGGTTTCTTCCAGCAATTCGCGCTTGGCGCCAAGGAGGGGGTCTTCTTCGGGTTCAATAACCCCTGCCGGCAGTTCCATACTAGAACGTCCGATACCGTGTCGGTATTGTTCGACGAGTACAAAGTTGCCGGCTGTATCAACGCAGACGGTAGCAGCCCAGTTGGGGTATTCAACCACATGGAATTCTTCCATCTCTGCCCCACCAGGTAGCACCACATGGTCCTCCCGAAGGCGTATCCATGGCCGCTCCAGTAAGTATCGACGTCGCTTTACCTGCCAGGGTTGCATATTCAGGTCAATTCAGTTGAAAAAAGCAGATACGCTGAGCGATGAGAACTGATTCCTGCGTTAATAGGCACAAGATATGAGCGTGGTTTTATAAAACGCAAAAAGGCCTCCTGCGTATGCAGGAGGCCTTTGCGTGTGTCTTCCGGAACGATGGTTACAGTTTCACAGAAGCTGTGATATACTGTACATCAGAGAAGAAGTCAGTCGTCTGGTAAGCGTAGTCAACCATGAGCTGAGTACCATTCAGGTCAAGCTTGAGGCCAGCACCAAAAGAAGGGCCAGTAAAGAAAGTCTGGTCCATGTCTTCTGTTGCAGAGTAGCCACCGCGTACATAAACGATGTCCATTACACCGAGCTCGAGGCCGCCGGCAAACTGGTCCTGCTCAAAAGAGTTTGAGCGGAAGTTACCGAGCACACGAACGAGTGCGTTGGCACCAACGTCTCTCGTGTAAGAGAGACCTACGTTAAGAAGCGTAGGCAGCTGAACACCTTCAGACTCGAGTACGAGCGTGTTGTTGTTGGCTGATGGCTCCTGTCCAGGAATACGTACCTGACGGGCAAAACCAACACCAGAGAAGGTCAGTTCGTTACCGATGTTCTTCAGTGCAACACCAAGACGCAGACCTGATCCAGTAATGTCATAGGTCATACCAGCGTCAAACGCTACTGCGTTGGCGCTCACGTCATCGATGCTCTCACTAACGAGCTTCAACGTAGCACCCGCTGCGATACGGTCTGTCAACTGACGAGAGTAAGACAGGCCTGCAGTCAGGTAGTTAATGTTAAAGGTTACTTCAGAGATTTCAGGAGCAATTTCAGTTTGCTCTGCGATATCTCCAAAGTCCCAGGATGTAATTGTGAACGCGATGTTGTTGTAGCCGAAGCTCTGCGCAACACCGAGGTAGTTGATACCAATGTCAGCTACGTATTCAACGCGGCTAAACATGGCAGCAGTACCATCATTCACAGACAGACCAGCTGGGTTAGCAAACAATGCTTCCAAACCGTTCATGTCTTCGATTCCACTGGTGGTAGCACCACCGAGGGCGACATACCGGGCAGTTAGTGGCACTAGCAGTTCCTGCGCACCGGCAGTACCTGCACGGCTTCCAGACTCTCCAGTTGATCCAGAATTGCCCTGTGCCCTAACCTCTACGGCCCCCATGCTCGTCATGCAAACCGCGAGCAAGAATAACCATAGCATGTTGGTTATGTTTGTTTTGGCTTTCATATCTATAAACTTGTATTTGTATGAGAAAAAGGTGAGTTCACATAAGTGAGGGTTCGCTATGCTAGAAAGTGTTCAGTCTGAACGTTCTCATAGCAGCAGCAAACTTAATCACCTTTGTACCCATGTCCGTTTCTACGTGAACCAGGTAAACACCACTGGCAATCGGCAGATCATTTTCTGTCGTCAGGTCCCAGACAAGTGTTCTATCCACGCTGTTTTTCTCGAAGGTCTTGATCAAAGAACCACTCAAGGTAAATACGCGGATGGTTGCCGTATTTGGCAGGTTCGTGAAACGAACTTCAGGGATCAACTGGCTACGCTCATACTCAGAAGCACCTTTGTAAGGGTTTGGTGTGATACCAATGCTTTCAAGTGCAGCTTCAGATTCAGCCAGGTTCATTGCGCGTGTACCCAGACCAGCTGTGCTGACTGAGATAACATCACCTGGCTGGTTTGGCTTCAGCGTAAAGACTCTGAAGTTTGTACCAGCTTCAGGAAGTTCAGCGTCGTAGCGACCGCTTCCAACTTCTAGCATTGTAGAGTCAGGAGGCGTTGCACCACCGTTCCAGTTTACAATTACGGTACGAGCAAAAATCTCACTACCTGTGCCTGCAGCGCCAAAGAAGAAGTTGTTGTAACCATCTTCCCCAGGAGTAGCACCTTCGTCTTCTGGATTGTACCAGTAGACCCAGTCTGTATATGGATCATTTTCGCCACCAGATACAGCGTGGTCAGTCAGACCAAGGTCGTAAGAAGCATCGTTGGTACCACCACCACAGAGGCCCTCACACATGATTGGAATCATGCGGAAGTCGTCACTCTCGTCAGGCGATGTGCCACGGTTCCATAGCTCAAAAGGTACTTCAAATACGAACTCTGCTCCATTAAGGAACGCGTGGAAGCCAAGGCAATCACCAGGCTGAATGTCGCCATCGATAGCGTCGGCGCATTCTTGCGAGAATACCATGTCATAATCGTCAGAACCTACGATATCCAATCCATTACGGAGAGAACGGGCAACGAAGCTATTGGAAGAGCCATCGTCCCACTCAGAGCGGCCGCCACCACCGGTGTGCATACCCCATGCTGAGTTGTTCGTAGACTGCTGATAACCACGCTGCGGGCGGTCAGGAAATGACGTTCCCGGGATGGGTACATCATCGACGACGCCGTTAGCTAGCAGCTGTGGGAATCCGTTGGAGTTGAACGCAAAGGCACCCATATCGAATGGATCGAGCGGACCAGAAGCGTTGGCGGTTACACCAAAGCCTTTGATACCTGGAGGAGGACCTTCAACACTCCACTGGAGACCGTCAATTACAACTACATTTGAACGCTGTGGCGCAGGAGCACCAGCTGCCGTTCCATCAAATACAACGGTACCACCGCGCTTGATGTCATAGGTAATACCAGTTGCTGCTGAGGCAGACTTATCGCTGATTTCACCGTTACGGGCAACCAGGACTTCGTCAACTTCTTTTTCGCCATCATCTTCAAGAGAGATAGGCTCGAAAGAAGCTTTCTCAGCAAACTCTGCTTCATAGAACTCAACGGTATATACTTCGCCGGTTACACGAGCAGGGTTAACAATGTCTACAGCTACAAAACCTTCACCTACACCAGCGTTCTCGACAACGATGTCGGGTACGCTGCTTACCTGTGCAGCTTCGATAGCCTCATCAGAAAGCACGTCTTCACTACGCGTTGGGATAACTTCAACACGTGTGATTGGGCTTGGGAATACTTTCGGGAAAGAAGGCTCATTGTAAGCATAAGCCTGTACACCGAAGTAGTATGTTCTGTAGTTGGTCAGGTTATTGATGGCATGGAAAGTCTGAACGCCAGCATCCGTACCGGAAGCAACAACTTCAGTAGGCTCACCAGGGACACCATCGATAATGCGGGTTACGCCGTTAGGAACGTCGTAAGTCGCTACAACCTGTCCTACCTGGTCAGAAGCGTCAGCATACTGGATAACACGATATCCTTCGAAATCGTAGTTTTTGTTATCGTCAGGTGCAAACGGATCTGATTCTGAGTAAGTCTCAAGGAAGTTGTTAGAACGTGGAGAGTTCTGCCATTCGAGAATGATCTGGCCATCCAGCTCTGTGACAGAAACTTCAGGAGACACTGGCGGAGAAGGCAGTTCGAAGTTTACATCGAACGCAGCCTGCGCAAGTGCATCAGCCTGACGCAGTCTCGTAATTGAATCGAGGTTGTCAGTACCACGTGCCCAAACGAGACCAAACACGATTTCCTGCACGTCACCAGGGTTAATGGTAAACGGACCTGTAGCCATAACGAAACGACGGTCAGCAGGGTCAATAGGACCAAGCGTACCACCAACCGGGTCAGGGTTAACTTCTGACCAACCGTTTCCAGTTACAGGGTCACCAGGGAAGATAAACCGGGTAGGCTCTGTAGAGAAGTCACGACCGGTACCACCTACACTAAATGCCTGACCGTCTTTCCAGTTACCACGCATGTAGTTGTAGTAGTCAGTACCCGTAACAGGGTCACCGGTAACACCACCACCGTTGTTATAGAACGCAAACGTGGTCATTTTCAGGTTTCTGAAGTCTGGAATCCATTCGCCATCTACCAAGGCGGAGTCGCCTGCGGAAGGTACAATTGGTCCCTGGAAGAAGTCATAACCTGCTGCTGGAGGTGACTGACCGTACCCTTCACCACCTTCATCATCGTTGTCTGCGTTGTAGACATAACCCATACCGAGGCTTGTGTCAGCACCAACGTAGTCATCGTCAAAGTTACCAAGGTCAGGATCAGAGAAAATACCCAAGAATGCATTCTCAAGTGGCACGTCTCCTTTGTAGAAGAGGTTGTACTTGTAGAATGTCGTATTTCCAATGTCGCCAGCGGTGTTGAACGCAAACGCAGTACCGTGTACTTCGAGGCCGATAGGCGCCGCATCGGTAGCTTCGTGGATGTTACCACGGTCGTTCATTACCCACCACAGGGTCATGTCACCAAGAATTGCTGGACGCTCGCCACCGGCAAGGTCAACAACACGGTTTACGCGGTCTGCAAGAGGAACAGTAACATCAAACTCAATCATGTCACCGTTTGCATCCAGCGTAGGCGCGCCAAGGCCAGTTGGCCAGTCGCGAAGGTCTGGAGTAGCAGTCCCCGAAACGTCATAAGTTTCAACGTCGGCTTTGCTTACTTTGAATACTTTATCAAAGATAGAGCAATCAGCCGGCGCGTTGCCGTTTTCGTCAAGAGGACCAGCCCAGAATTCCCACGGGCCGTAACGTGAAGCCGCTGCACGAAGCTGTCCACCAACCTCACCAGCAAGCCAGATACCTGAAGCAAAGATCGCGTTTGAACCGCCACCTTTAGGTACTTCATAAACGTGGGGTGAACCGCGCCAAAAGAGACCGCCATTATTGAGGATCCTTGCGCGCACATTGTTCACATCCAGAAATGCCTCACCGAGGGCACCCTGACAGTTACTTGTCGCCTGCGCATTTGCATCAACAAGTCCCAAGCCGAGCACTAGAGGCAGCAAAAGTAATATTCTGCTCAAAAGTCGCATGGTAGTAATTTATAAAAGTTGAGAGAATCGCTTCTCTAAATCAGATCAAAAGGTCTTCATCCCCCACCCCGCCGGAGCGGGGGATGAAGCAATACTGGAGATCTGCTATCTAGAAGTCCACACGGAGACCGATACGCGTCAAACGCGGAATACCGACCCAGTTTAGGACTCTGTTGTCATGTTCGTATGCAGCATTTGCAAACGGTACAGAGTCACCAAGGAAACGCTGTCCGGCAGCTGTTGACAGGAAGCCATCGTTATCAGGCAGGCCTGTGAAGCGCCATACATCGTTGGTGTTGTTGTTTCCGAACAGGTTCTGTACCCAGAGGAATGCTGTTACACTTGCACGGTTCGTTACGTCGAAGCGACGGTCAACACGGATGTCAACACGGTTGCTCCAAGGCATACGAGCGCTGTTGATACCACCAGACGGAGACGCGGCGCGTGCACCACCTGCTGCGTTGAATGGCTCAACAACCGGCGTGTAAGGGAATCCACTTCCAGCTTTGGCAAGCACGTTAACACCGAAGTTTTCGAAGATGTTAATGCCACCAATTTCAGGACCTTCACCTTTGCCCAGACGATAGTCGAGAGACAGGTTCAGGTTATGACGCTGGTCGAAATCGAGCGGGCTGATGAAGTTCGGAGGCGTCTCATCAATCCAAACGATTGTAGAAGTCGTACGGTCACCAGAACCAGTACCGTCAGCAAATGACAGCGTGTAGTTCAGGTTTGCAAGGAAACCGTTTGTACGGCGAAGGTCGAAAGCAAACTCAAGACCTTTAACTGTACCGAAGTCTACGTTTTCGTAGCTGCTGTATGCGTTTGGTGTAGCACCACGGATATCGCGCAGCTGGATCAAGTTTTCGATCTGGTTAAAGAAACCAGAGATCGTGAGCGCAGAGCGGTCACCAAGACGCTGGCGGAAGCCGAGCTCATACTTGGTTGTTTTCTCTGGCTGCAGGTTGGTGTTGTTGATTGTACCAGTTCCTTCGATGGCACCCAGCGTAGCAAAGGTGCGAGAAGAAGGACGCTGTGCAACAATACCGTAGCTCGCGAAGAATACCGCCTGGTCAGTAACAGGGAAGCTGATACCGATACGAGGCATGATATTCAACACAGGATCGTAGTCGCCAAACTGATCTTCAGTGATCAGGTTGCTGGTCTGACGAGCCTGGCCATTTAGACGGATATCACCAGCAGTAGACTCGTCACCTGTAGAGCTGAAGAAGTTACCTTCGGTGTCACGGTATCCAACGATATCGCTACCGCTATAGAATACTGTGTGATCGTCTTCGATACCTGCAGGAACGCTACCAGAGCCACAATCAACACCGTTAACTGTAGAGCCAACATCTCCAGCGCGACATACAGGACGACGCGCGAAGCGGTCGTTGAATACGCGGGTGTTGTTGTCAAATACGTCAGCACGGATACCAACGTTCAGTACGATGTCATTGAACTCGATTTTGTCCTGAACATAACCGCCGTAGTAAATTGGCTCGTATGGTTTCAGGTTGTATGCATCGAGTGGCTTGCTTGTATCCTGGTTCAGGAACGCGCCGAAGTCTTCTGAATCAACTTCGTTCTGGCCACGCAGATCGTATCCGTAGTAGCTAACAGCCGTATCAAGCAGCTGCAGCGGGATAGAATCGTAGGTAGAGTAACCAGCAGGATTCAGGTTCGGGTTGTTAGGATCGATCTGCTCAGGGTTGCCATCCGCTACGAAGCGAGACAAGTTAGCAGCACCGATGCTCCAGAAACGGTTCGTGTCTTTTTCGAACTCACCACCAAACTCAATCTGATGGATGCCATACTGTCCAGTGAATGAACCAGAAACACGGAACTGCTCGCTTTTGAACTTGCTGTATCCGTTGAAACGGCCACCAGGAATCTGCACGAGGCTAGCTACAACTTCATCAGAGGTAGCTGGGCCAGCGCCGTCAGCATAGGTGTTTGAGAACGTAGGAATACGAACGGTGAACTCGGTATCGTCAGATGGATCATCTGGCGTGCCATGCTCATCAATCCGAATTTCGTTTGTAAAGCCGAGGTCTTTGTATCCGCGAAGCGTGGCAAATGCTGCGTTGTCAATGTTGCCATACTCGAGGAAATCGTCAAATCCAGTACCAAAACGAGGGTCATAAGTCTCGTTAAAGTTGTTTGAGTAATCAGCCTGGATCTGGAAGAAAGACGTATTAGACAGACGGTGTGTATAGGTACCAAAAACCTGGTAGTTTTCGTTGTCCGTAACCGTTGTCATTTCCGGCGCAAACACTACCCGGCGGGAAGATACGTTTGAGTCGAAAGAACGATCTCTGTAACGACCACCAACACGCAGACGTCCGTTGTCGAACAGTTCAAACGTAAGGTTACCAATCAAAGAAAGGTTGTCGTCGTTACGCTTACGCTTGCCTTTCTCTACAGAGTACTGGTCCTGAGACAGGTACTCAGCGCGGATAACCGGCGTAAGGTTGATGTTTGAAGCATCTACACCATCAGGAACGGCAACAGAGGTGCCATCGCTAAATGTGAGTGCACCACCATTAACGATAACGGTACCGTTATCATCAACTGGCAGCGTAGCACCGTCAGTCAGGCCGGCAGGAATTGGCATAAACAATTCGTTGCCCGCTGCATCTGTGCCGCGGAATGCTGTTGGGAAAGCGCGCAGGTTGTCCAGTACAGCGTCATCAATCTGAAGCTGACCGAAAGCGCGCGGAGATCCGTCGTCTTCGAAAGTGTACTCACCAGCGAGGAAGAAACTTACTTTGTCTTTGATGATCGGACCGCCAAACGTACCTGATACGAGGTTATATCCGTATGCATCAATTTCTTGAGAAGTAATGCCTTCCAATGAGCCAAAGAATTCTGGCGCACCTGACTTGGTGGTAATGTTGATTACACCTGACATCACGTCACCGTAACGGGCGCTGATGTTACCAAGCTGCATTTCCTGCTGTTCAATGGCAGACTGTGGCAGTGAAACACCACCAGAGCCAAATTTGATACCATCTACATAGTATGCAACCTCTCCAGAACGGCCACCACGAATGTTAAGTGCGTCACTTCCCTCCTGGGAAACAACACCGGCCTGGATTTTAGCAACGTCTGCAGCACCACGAACCGGCAGGTTCACGATATCTTCAGATGTAACAATTTTCGGAACACCAATAGCATCCTTCTGGATGAGTGGTTGTTCGTACTCTACAACAACTTCGTCGAGCTCAACACCAGGAAGCAGATCAAAGTTGAGTTCACGCGTGTAACCAGCGTTAATCTCAACACCTTGAACTAGTTCAGAAGCGTACCCAACAAAAGAAGACTGAACGGCGTAAGTACCTACAGGCACACCGATGATAACGTAGTTACCATCAAGGTCTGTGGTAGCACCGATGTTTGTGCCTTGTAAGATTACGTTGGCACCAGGCAATCCGTCGCCTGTTGACCCATCGGTTACTCGTCCTGACAATTTCCCACTGCTCTGTGCAAAGAGCATTGTGGGCATCGACAGCAACAAGAGCAAAAGAATACCCCAATTGCGTAGCATGTTTACCTCCAGTATAAGTTGATAATCAGGAAGGAAGGTTAAAAAACTCCTCGGATGAACCAACGCTTGATCAGCCAAGAAGTAGTGAGTGCAAGGATTGAGACCTGTGCGAATACAGAAGTGCTGTGCTCTGACCAGAAGGGGGTTCTGACAAAAGCCTAAACTTTCCTTTTATCAACTCAGTGGGATTTTCCATCCACGCAGGGCAATAAATATATAAGGTCCTGCGTTCTACCATTGATAACGTGTTTAGCACAAACTTCCGATTTGCGGTCTCTGGACCATTTTGAAAGCTTTACACTTCCATAACGTGTAGTGTAAATTTGGTCTTTTCTTATCAATAAAACGACTGAACATCTCGTCAGTCGTCTTATTTCCGTGGTTAACGGTTACAAAACGGTGGTTAATTGTAATCCGCCAAAGATAGCCGGGGCACTTTTCATTGTCAAGGAATTGTTACCCCCCTCCTTCTACAATTCATTCTACATTAGCATTCGCTTTGCATCTTACCGTTCGCTAAATCGTTCATGAACTGTCTTTTTGGCGCCTCCTGGCATCTTCCTCACCAAAAAAGGGCTTTTTTATATGTATTTAAGGCTATCGTTTCTTAGCGTAGTTTTTACACTGTCTTTCTTTCTCAGTCAGACCTCAAAGGCCCAGGTGGCCTTCAATCCGCAAGTCGGACTCAGCGCGTCCATGCTCTCCACCGACCCCGAGGGTTCTGAGGCAAGCGCCCGGTTTGGCTACCAGGTTGGGGCAACCCTCCGCATCGGCAACCAACTGTACCTGCAACCCGGCCTTTTCTGGCAGCGATCCGGCACAGAACTCCGCACAACAGATGAAATCAACTTCGAAACATTGAAAGACGAAGTTGACCTGGATGCCATTTTTGTCCCGATTTCGCTGGGCTACAACCTCCTTGATACCCAAACGCTCGTCTTGCGTATTAACGGCGGTGTCGCCGGCACCCTCATCTTAAATGTGCAAGACAACCTGCTCGGGCTCGAACTCGACAATTTCAACGGCATCCTTGCCGGCGCTCCCGTTGGTGTTGGTGTTGACCTGTTTGGCCTGCTCACTGTAGATGTCAGCTACGAATTTGGCCTTACCAACGTGTTTGATGAGATTTTTGGCCTTACCGTTGATGCCACCAACAATGTTTTCCGCTTCAATGTCGGACTCATTTTTTAACGCTCCCCTCCCCCAGGCATCATGCGCAAAACCGTCCGGGCAATTCTCCCCTTGATTTTCGGCCTTTTGTTGTTCAGCGGCTGCAAAGGCAAAGTTTACCCCGCGCTATACGGTACATGGGTAGCGCCCCCTGTCCAACTCGACACCTTTACCTTGCTTACCGACAGCGGCCCAGTCAACAGCACCGGCTTCGAAGGGCAACTTGTGGTACTCGCTTTTGGGTACACCCATTGCCCCGATGCCTGCCCAACAACCATGGCGCGGCTCGCCAAAGCCATGCAATTGCTCGGTGATGAGGCGAAAAACGTACAGGTTGTCCTTATTTCGGTGGATACAGCCCGCGACACCCCTGCCCTCCTTGGGCGATATGTGCATGCGTTCAATCCGGACTTCATCGGAGCAACCATCGAAGAACCTGGCCAAGAGCCGTTGTACAAGGCACTCGGTATTTTTGTGGAAAAAGCGTCTTCTGATGGCACAACACCCAGTGATGCAGAGGCGCCGGCTACCTCCGGATACCTCGTTGACCACACAACCAGCACAGCTGTCCTCGACCGATCCGGCAATTGGCAACTGGTCTGGAACTTCGAAGTAACGGCGGAAGAAATGGCTGATGACTTACGCACGTTGATCAACCGGTAGCCTATGCCGTACCGCCTCCACCTCCTGACAATTTTATTCGTTGTATCGTGGCTTATAGGGTGCACGCAACCCAAACCGGCAACGTTGGAAGTGACCAATGCCTGGATTCGCCCCGTTGACGCGTCGCTCGGGATCGCCGGCGCGTTGTATCTCACAATCAGCAACAATACATTAGCGCCAATCACCCTGCTAGGCGCTAAAACTGCAATTGCAAATCCGGTAGAACTCCACCAGAGTACCATGACAAACAACATCATGCGCATGCGGCCAGTTGATGCATTCCACATTGCATCTGGTGCGCAGCTATCCTTTGCTCCTGGCGGAAATCATCTTATGCTCAAAAACCTCTCGTCAAGCCTGTTGCCTGGTGACTCGCTGGCCTTTACGCTCCAATTTGACCAACACGCGCCAGTGAAGGCTTATGCACTCGTCCAGTGGGAAAAGCCCTAAAACGTACCTATCTCATCTAACAATGCCTGTTCAGCAGCTGTACGGGCTTCACCTTTAAGCAACAGCTCGCCTAAATATCGCGTGGCATAAAGCCCCAACACGGAATCACTGCGTTTGGTATGCTCATCAAGCGTTTCTACAAGCACAGCGTCGTATGGCGTCGTAGGTAGATCAATCCCCCGTGGTCCGTGCGGCCCTGGAGATGCCGGTTCTGGATAACTACGCGCTGGCTCAAACTGTTTGTCACCAAAATGGCACCCGACACACCGCGTGGGTACGGCCAGCGGACGAGGCTCTGTTGCCGTTGCCGTCATAAGCATACCGGCTGCATCGTATACAAAGTAATCCCACATGCCGTCAGCTCGCTTTTTCATTACCGTCGTTTCCACCACCCTTTCATCGGCAACATGGTCACCCACAATGACGGTCCCTTCCGGATAGATGATGCGCCGGTTCTGCGCGGCATACTGTGCCAGCGCCGCAGCAACCTTCTCTCGTTCTATATAGATTTGCCGGCGGGCTGTTGTCATCACACCATCTACAGGCAACATCATCCATGCGCCCTCTCCTGATCGAAATAAATCCGGCGAAATCAGAGCTTCCAGTGTAGCAGGCGCTGATCGCGCACTGTAATAGGTTTGCTGAAGAAATGGCTCAAGTTCATCCCAATTCAATACGCCATCGGCAGCAGCGTCATCCAATTGTCCGCGGTATCCCTCATCCAGTAATGCCGGATTCAGGAAATATCCGTCCGTTTGCGCGACTATGAGGCCCGTTGCCATCGGATCGGCGGCATCCGGCGCTGCATATCCGCCAAAATAGAACTTGAGCAAGCGTTCCGGGCTTGACTTGCCCAGGTCTATGCGCACCAGATCTGTTTTATTGCCACAGCCCGCCAGTAACACGAGCCCTGCCAGCAAGAGCATGCGTTTCATATACTCATTCATTTATGCGCACTCATGGGCGATTCTTCTTGATTCGGATGGTCTGCCTACAGCGCCTCGAGCTCCCGAAGCAAAGCAAGTGCATTACGGTCTCCGGGCTGGACAGTAAGGAGCCGGCGCAGGGTGTCTTTTGCTTCTTCGATTCGCCCTTGCTGTCGGTACACCAGGCTCAAGTTACCCAAGGCCGGTACATAAGCAGGATCAGCACGCAACGCCTGTTCAAATTTCCCAGCTGCCTCATCAAACGCGTTGATCATCAGATGCACCGTGCCGGCGTTTGCCCAGGCTGTCGCCAGATCTGGATCCAACGCTGTAGCACGCTCAAACATCTCACTTGCTTCGTCCAGGCGCTGTGTTTGCAGATACACAAATCCAAGATTATTCCAGGCATCAGGCAGATGGATGGGATTGTCTGCGATCACCTCGCGCAAGGTCTGCTCAGCCGCATCCAATTGCTGCGCGTTTGAATAAGCGGAACCAAGCTTCATCTTGGCCTGCAAGAAGGCCGGGGCCAAAGACGCTGCATTGCTGAAAGCAGCAATTGCACCGGTATAGTCTTGCTGCATTTGCTTTACTTCCCCAAGCCAGAAAAAGAGCCTGGCATGATCAGGGTACACCTGAAGCGCAGCATCCAGCACTTGCTGCGCAGCGCGTAGAGAATCTTGTTCAATGAGGGCCCGCGCCATAACCAGTCGGGCTTCAACATGGTCGGCTCCTGTAGCCAACCCCGAACGTACACGCTGCGTTATAATCGGTAGATACCCCGGGTGACGGTGTTCAGTATCATAAAAGTTGAAATAGGCAATGGCTTGTTCAAGTTGGGCGTCTCCTGTGTTAGAAGCATCGTCCGATTCAAGCCGGACCAATTCAAAAGGAGTCTCCTGCACGAGGCTTCTGTTGATGCTCTCAGGTGCCCGCGCTGGCGGCAGTGTACGACGGATCCAGTGATCCGTGAAAGTAACATGCGGTATATCGCTAGTGCCGCTTTTCTGCAGATGACAGCTGACACAGTTGCCCGTCATAGCCTCTGCTTCGTCCGCCAGGTCATCGCGGCTGCAAACCGCAACCTGTTCATCTTCTGCCGGCGTATGGCAACTGATACAGGCTGCATTGAAATAGTCTTCATCAAGCGTTGCGACGGGTTCGTGTGGGTTATGACAGGTGACACATGTCATTTCACTCTGCTCAAAACACGCGCTCCGTGCCAGGCGTTGTGCGTGTGAGGCAATGCCAAACGATTCAGGGTCCGCCAACTGCTCTTCAATCACGAATACGCTACGGTGCGCTGCGAGCAATTCTCCAGGCTGAAAGCTCCCCATCGCTTCGCCGGCATTCAGCACAGTTGTGCCGGTCAGATGGCACTGCTGACAAACCGACAATTGCAGGTCTCTTGTAAGATGGGCGGGATTTACGATAGATTCGTCAACAGCTCCGTCATCAGGACCCAGGCCAGCCAGGCGCAATTCAACGTGTTCACTCCCCGGCCCGTGGCAACGCTCGCACGAAATGCCCAGCGGCACGTCTGTATAGTGGTTTTGCGAGAACGGACTGAATTCAGGCAATCCATTGTGGCAGGTCATACACTCTTCGCCAATCGGCCGTTCAAAGCGAAAATTCTGTTGTTCGTACGCCGGACTCATGTCCCATTGCGCTTTGTCCACGTACCAGGTCAGCGGCATCTGGGTGACGTGGCCCTGCACGTTCATCAGGTAGGAACGGGTGGCGTTGCCCGAACCAATTACCCATTCAGCAGCATGGATACGTTCGTGGGTAATATTGCCGGCGGCATCTTTACGAAACTCTCGCTGGTACAGCGTATCGCCGCGCAACAGGGGTGCATAGTAGTAGTCAAAGCGGGCATTGTACACTTCAGGCTGCCCGGAAAACGACTCGGGGGCAGTTGCAGGATCGAAGCGCGTGACAGACCGCCCCATGCCCGTCTCTATATAAGAGGTATAAATATCTTCATGACAACCGCCACATGCAGCGTTGCCAACATAGGTAGCCGGGGCTTCAGCTACGGTTGGAGCATCTGATTGCGACTTTGCACAACCAGCACCCATCACCAGTAAAACACAACAGAAAAGGGAAGCAATTTGTTTGAACATCGCATTTGATGTATGACGGGAATCGAATAACGAATATCGAACAAGGAATATTGAATGTCGAAGGGTTTCTCCATTATTCATTATTCCTTGCCGATATTCGCGATTCAATGGTCAATCAGCAACGCCTGAATAGCGTCGTTGGTCATTCGTCTTCGCGTTTCTCAAAATTGAGGGCAGCTGAATTGATGCAGTAGCGCATCCCTGTTGGTTTTGGCCCATCGGGAAAAACGTGTCCAAGGTGCGCACCACACGATGAACAAACCACTTCAGTTCTACGCATAAGCAGACTATAATCAGCCTCTTCACCTACATGCGCTGGATCAACAGGTTTGTAAAAACTTGGCCAGCCTGACCCTGAATCGTACTTGGTTTCAGAATCAAACAGGGCTTCGCCACACGCGACACATTTGTACATGCCGTCGTCTTTCTTGTCCCAGTAACGCCCTGTAAATGCACGCTCAGTTCCTTTTTCCTGCGTGATCCGATACTCTTCCGGACTCAACTCAGCTCTCAACTGTGCGTCGCTTTTCTGAACTTTGCGCTGTGTCATATGCTTTTACCCTAAATCTATGTAACCATGTGATCTTGCACGTCTGATGCGCCGGCTTTGTTCATCAATAAAACAACATGTTGATGGCGCCGTACATCACCTTGTTAGATGTATGTTAGCCCTCCTTGTTACACATGAAGACCACGTATCAGCCATCAGAAATCCCACAGCTTAAACAGCGTTTTCCGGGCGAGGTTTTGCTTCGCTTTCGCCGCAATCCCCTAACAGTGTTGGAGGAAATGGCCGGCATGGGAGACGTAAGTACTTTGCGCCTGCTGAACTTCCGTTTTTTCATGATCAACGACCCGGTGTTGATCAAAGAAATACTGGTCACGCAACAAGATGCATTTATAAAAGGCCGGCCCGTCCAATTTCTTGGTTACCTGCTCGGCAAGGGGCTCCTCAACAGCGAAGGCGCTTTCCATCGCCAGCAGAGAAAACTTGTGCTCCCGGCTTTTCACCATCACAAAATCAAAGCGTACGCTGAGGCCATGGCAACATGCGCTGAGCGGATGAATCAAAACTGGCAATCCGGCACTGTCCTCAACATGGGCGAGGAAATGATGGCGCTCACGCTGGAAGTCGTAGGCCGCACCCTTTTTGGATCTGACGTATCCGGCGAGGCTGAAGAAATAGGCGAAGTTTTGTCTGAAGCCCAGGAAATGTTCAAAAACATCGCCAATCCGCTGGCAGAAATCATACTCAAATTCCCTTTTCCAGCAACAAAACGTATCGAGCGCATTGTTGCCCGCATGGATGCCACCATTTACAGACTGATTGAAGAACACAGAAGCGCGCCAGAGCGGTATACAGACTTACTCTCTATGCTGCTAGCTGCACAGGATGAAGAGACGGGCGAAGGCATGTCCGACGAACAGGTGCGGGACGAAGCCATGACGCTTTTTACCGCCGGCCACGAAACCACCGCCATTGCAATGATGTGGACCTGGTTTCTGCTATCACAAAATCCAAAGGCTGAGCAGAAACTGCACGCTGAACTGGATCGCGTCCTCAACGGCCGCATACCCACCTTCGACGACTTGCCGGCGCTTCCTTATACAAGACAGGTATTTAGCGAATCGCTTCGCCTCTATCCCCCTGCCTGGGCCGTCACCCGCGAAGCTAAACGCGACCTCCACCTCGGCTCCTACTTCATCCCACAGGGTGCGGCGCTCGACTTTTGCCCTTTTATTCTCCACCGCGACGCCCGCTTCTGGCCCGACCCGCTCCGCTTTGATCCCGACAGGTTTGCTCCAGACAAGAAAAAATCCATAGACAAGTTCACCTATTTGCCTTTCAGCCTCGGGGTTCGCGGGTGTGTTGGCGAGCAATTTGCATGGACAGAGGGCATTATCCTGCTGGCTACCATCGCCCAAAAGTGGCGTTTTGAGCTGTGCAGCGACCCTAACCCAGAACTCCGACCCATAGTGACGTTACATCCCGCCAAGCCTGTAAAAATGCGGGTGCTCAAGCGCTAACCAACAGGAAGGAAGTACGCCAGCGGTACATGGGCTGCCAGCAGGCGAAACAGTTTCACAGGTAGATGGTAGGCTTTTTCCGCCATTAACCAGGGCCGACTTATTGTTGCTGCTGCTACAGCTTGCGCAATTGCCCAGATGGCATAGCGACCCGCAACTTTCTCAATCAGTACACGATCGTTTTTCGATGGTAGATATTCCGGCATTTCTGAGCAAAGAGCTCTCAATTCAACCCTGGCAAGTAAAAAACACACTTGATCTGTTCAACGAAGGTGGCACCATTCCCTTCGTGGCGCGCTACCGAAAGGAGCGTACCGGTGAACTCGATGAAATTGTGCTTCGCCGGCTGCACGATCGCTACAAGTATCTTACAGAGCTTACTGAACGCAAGACGGCAATCCTGAAGTCCATCGAAGAGCAGGGCAAGCTCACCGATGAACTCAAGGCTACCATCGAAGCCACAACGCAAAAGGCTGAGCTCGAAGACCTCTATCTGCCCTACAAACCCAAGCGCCGCACGCGTGCTACAACAGCACGGGAAAAAGGGCTCGAGCCGCTGGCAGAATGGATCAAAGGCGAAAACAAACCCGGACATCTCAGCCAATCCCTTGAAACGGCCGCTGCGCCGTATGTAGACGCAGAAAAAGGCATTGAATCAGCTGACGACGCGCTACAGGGTGCTGCAGACATTATTGCTGAAGAAATTGCAGAAAAAGCAGAGCACCGCACGTATATCCGCGACTACTTCTTTGCCCAGGGCAAGTTTGCTTCTCAAATTAAGAAAGAGCACGCGGAAGGCTCCACGCAATACGAGCTTTACCGTGACTACAGCGTGCCCGTAAACAAAATTGCAGCGCACAACATGCTGGCGTTGCGCCGCGCTGAATCAGAGGGCATTCTGTTTTTTGATCTCGAATTCGACGAAAGCTATGTTGCCAACTATTTGCGCGGCAAAGAAATCCGCACCGATGACGAAACCCTCCGTGCATTCTACGAAACGCTGATTGAAGATGGATTTCGCCGACTCATGCGCAACACGCTCATTGGCGAAATCAGGCTCCAGAAAAAAGAAGAAGCCGACCTCGAGTCAATCAAAACCTTTGCCGCCAACCTGCGAGAGTTGCTGCTCGCCAGCCCCGCCGGCCTCCGCCCCACGTTAGGCATTGACCCCGGCTTTCGCACAGGCTGCAAGGTGGCTGTGCTCGATAAAACGGGTAAGTATATCGATTATACGCCCATATTTCCTCATACAGGCGCAGGCAAGCGCGCAGCTGCTGAGAAGACCCTGCTTGAGCTTATCACCAAACACGATGTCGAATTGGTGGCTGTGGGCAATGGTACCGCCGGCAGAGAAACCGACAAGTTTGTATCCGACTGCCTCGCCAAGTTGGACAAAAAACCAATCAAAGTGCTTGTTAACGAGTCCGGGGCTTCCGTGTACTCAGCAAGCGAAGTAGCTATCGAAGAGTTTCCCAAGCTCGATATCACGGTCCGCGGCGCCATCAGTATTGGCCGGCGGTTGCAAGATCCCTTGGCCGAGCTCGTAAAAATTGACCCCAAGTCTATTGGCGTTGGGCAATACCAGCACGACGTAGACCAGACCCTGCTCCGCGAGAAGCTTGAGGAAACGGTAGAAAGCTGTGTAAACTTTGTTGGCGTGAACCTGAACACGGCATCCAAAGAGCTGCTCCGGTTTGCTTCTGGCATTTCGCCTACCCTCGCGAAAAACATAGTGGATTTCCGAAATGAAAACGGGCCCTACAAACAGCGCGCAGAATTGCTAAACGTCCCCCGATTCGGCCCCAAAGCTTACGAACAGGCTGCCGGCTTCCTTCGGATTACAGATGGTGCCAACCCGCTAGACAATACAGCGGTACACCCGGAACGCTACGCGGTAGTGGAGCGCATGGCCGGCGACATCGGCCTGCCGGCCGGCGACATCACAGGGTCAGCCGAAAAACTCAAGGAGGTCAAGCTTTCAAACTATGTCACAGACGACATCGGGCTACCAACTTTGAAAGACATCATGGAAGAACTCAAAAAACCGGGCCGCGACCCCCGCTCTACTTTTGAGTATGCTTCCTTCCGGGAGGATGTGATGGAGATGAAAGACCTGAAAACAGGGATGATTCTCGAAGGCGTGGTGACCAACGTGACCAAATTTGGGGCCTTTGTTGATATTGGCGTGCACCGCGATGGACTGGTCCACATCTCTCAGTTGGCCGATAAGTTTGTGAGCGATCCGACTGAAGTGGTTAAGGTTGGCCAGGTAGTGAAAGTGCGGGTAACTGAGATCAATGAGAAACTAAAACGTATTGGGTTGTCGATGCGGCTGGAAGACAAGCCGGCTGGCGGTAAACCCAAAAGCAAGCGTCCGAAAGGCGGCCCCAACAAGGGCAACCAGAACAAAGGCAATCAGTCAAAAGGCAATCAGTCAAAAGGCAATCGGTCAAAAGGCAATCAGCGAAGAGAGCGTCCCAAAAAGAAAGAAGCAACAATCGAAGACCTGATGCGGAAATTCAACACCCGCTAACGCGGGTGGGTTTAAGGTTGCAGGTTAAAGGTTCTTGCTATTCGGCGGGTATGGGGCGCTTGAGGTAGTTGTCGAAGTCGGGTAATTTGCGCTCGTAGGAGCGCCCCATTAGCGGAGAGGTGATTAGAAAATCTGCTGATGAGCGGTTGCAGGCAATGGGAATATTCCAAACGGCAGCAATCCTTAGTAGTGCCTTCACGTCAGGATCGTGCGGCATCGGTTGCAGGGGGTCCCAGAAGAAGATCATCACGTCAATCTCCCCTTCTGCAATTTTTGCACCCAGCTGCTGATCTCCTCCAAGCGGTCCACTTTTCAGTTTGATAACGGGTTTTCGCAGGCGCTCCTCCACCAACTTACCTGTTGTGCCCGTTGCGTAGAGCACATGTGGATTCAGCGCATCACTGTTGTAGTCTACCCAATCGAGGAGTTGCTGCTTCATGTGGTCATGGGCAACAAGTGCAATGCGTTTCTGGCTTGAAAATACGGACATGGATGATTCTCCGGGTTTGAAAGCTGTGCAAGGCGCGTACTTGTGATATCGGTATACGTTTCAACAAGATCTGTTGAACGGCTTCCTGGCAAAATAAAGCCAGACAACACCGTCAGATGACCAGTTTTTTTATGCAATAATTTGGAATGCGGTGATTTTCATCTTACATTCTACTGCACATACCGTACTACACATACAATACGCTACATAAAGTAGCACTGACACATCAGCTTTTTTATGAGAAAAAAGCCTTCATTGGCTCCGCTGGGAGAATCAGAACTCGAACTGCTGCAACTGGTCTGGGAAACAGGGCCGGCAACCGTCTCGGAAATACACGATCGTATTTTGCCCACGCGCAAAATCGCGTATACAACCGTTATGAGCGCGCTGCGCAAGCTGGCAGACAAAGGATATTTGCAATTCAAGCAGGAGGGCAACGCGTACGTGTACAGTACAGCACGGCCGCCGCAGGAAGTCAAACACAATTTGCTTTCGAGCATTTTGAAGAAAGTGTTTCTGGGCTCCCCAGTCGAACTCGTCGAATCCCTGGTCAAACACGAAAGCCTCTCCCCGGCCGAGCTTGACGCAATCAAACAGCTTATCGAAAAACTGGACAACAAATGAGGATTGTCGATTTGCCAATGCCGATTGATGTTCTTAATCCCAGGTATCTAAACGACGATAGCGGCAACGGAGAAACGAAATCCCGAAGAACCTAAACAGATTTATGGATTGGCATACATTTCTATCCGTGATCGGCGAAGTAAGTATTACGTACATCTGGATCCCGATCGGACTGTGGACCCTCGCAGCGCTCCCTCTTTTCGTATTTACTCGCTGCCTGGGTAAAGCGGCCCCTCACATACACTACCTGGGATGCCTTGCGTTACTTATTGCGCTACCAGTGGGATTTCTGGCCATGCCCTGGACCACAACGGTACTGCAACCGTTTGTCCAACCTGTCCAGCAGTTTGTGTCCTTCCCTACAAATAACAGCACAGCAGGCTTTACATCGACAAACACACGCGCATCAGCCACAGGCAACAGCGCTACTGCTGGTACGACAATCAATCCGTCTGGTGCCGCATCAACTGCCCCCGTGCAGGCTGCCGAACATGGGCCAGTGTTTGCCGGCACTTTTACCCTTTTTGCGTTACTGGCAAGTGTTTTTGGGTTGCTGAATATGGGGTTTCAATGGGTCAGACTCAACCCGTTGATGACCAGATTTGCGCACATCAACCACCCTGATGCTGTTGCCCAACTCGAACGCACAGCACAGCAACTACGGATATCCAGGTCGCTCAGATTTAAAAGTGCACCTGAGCATATTGCCCCTTTTACGTATGGAGTGGTCCGCCCGTCGATTGTTGTGCCGGCAAATATCCTCGAAGAAAAGGACGCACTGCACACCGCGTTGTATCATGAACTGATTCACGTGAAGCGCAATGACTACGGTGCCGGCCTTGTCGCACATTTCCTAGCCGCCTGTTTCATTTTCCACCCGATGGTGTGGCTGCTGAGCCGGCACATCGCAACCTACCGCGAATTGTCGTGTGATAAAGCGCTGCTACAACAGACCAACACTTCCCCAGCTGACTACGCGAGACTCCTGCTTAGATTCAATCAGCATAACCGCCTCCGGTATGTGGTCAGTATGCGTCATTCCACATCTAATTTAAAGCAGCGCGTGCAATACATGGCCGATTACCCGGATTCACCGCTTGTCTACGAGCGCAAATGGGTGAAGATTGCGCTGGTCTGCCTGGGCACCGCACTGCCTGTCGGTCTCATGTCTTGCAGTGAACAGCCCGTAACCACGGGTTTGACTTTATCTCACCCTAGCACAGGTGCATTGGAAGAGCTGGGTTTGACGATGGAGGTTGCCAATGGTTGGAGGTTAGTAGACACAACTCGCTTTGTAGCAGGAATCAGTTGGGAACGGAGATTAAATGAATGGCCAGAAAATATCCGCGATGTTTATTTGCGTCAGGTACCCAAACCAAAAATCGCGGATGAACTCACATTTGGCATAAACTATTATCAATTTACAGATATCCTGACAGCAGATGACATCTACGATATTTCGTACGGAAGAAAAACGGAGTTCTACAAATACGAGCTCTTCATAGAACTACGCGGAAAAAGAAAACCCACTGCGCTGGCATTATGGAAGGAAGGCAAGTGTATGTATTCAGATTTGCCAGTTCCGCAACCATGCACCAGAAACTTTGACTCCTATCGCTTGATAAAGCGCTTAACCGAAGCAGAACTTCCTTTTGGTGCAGATTCAGGTTATCTCTATGAATCCGAATTTCACTATAGCTATGATAGCCATGGAGAACAATTGACAACTCCCAGGCTCAGCTACCACTTCTACATCGTTCGCGAAAACCGCGCCTACTTAATCCGCTTTTTTGCCTATGCAACCGATCCTGATAAGGCGCATCTGATTACGAAGAAGAGCGTGCTTAAAGAACCAGCGATTGCGGAGATGCTGGCAAGTATTCAATTTGAATAAACCCAGTTATTCTTTGTTAGCCTTGTTTAACACAAGGGGGCAACTCCTATCAGGATTCAAGCATCTTTATAAGGCTCATTTCGCCCAACCGTTCTCTGGATACCAGATCAAGTCCGGCATGACGTGGAGGGTGATGGACGCGCAAGTGCCCCATTTCTGCAGAACGTCTCCCTGAACCTGATTCAGGACTCAGACAAATTGAAAGGGGTCTCATTTCACCCTATCGTTCTCTATATACCAGATCTAGCCCAGTATGACGTGGAAGATGAAGGGCGTGCAAGGTGCCCCATCCCTGGGGCGGTCGTGTTTTTTATGTGGCAGTAGCTGTATACTGTAACGCAAATTCAAAACTATAGCTACACCATGAGACGCAGACTCCTCCTCCGCATCGCTGCCGGCCTTGCACTTCTTACTTGCCTTGCCCATTTGGCCGGTACGTTTATGGAAATCCCGCCTGAGCAAACGGCTGTACTGGAGGCGGTTGAGGTGATGGAGGAAACCATGGTGCCCATGCCTGTTGGCAGTGCCAAGAGCTACAAGCAGATTCTGGATGGCAACAACCTGAGTACAGCGTTACTCCTGCTCTTATGCAGCCTGCTGCTTTTTGCGGCTTCAGGCAGTCCCAAAGACGCTGCTACAGACCGGACCATCTTGTTGGCTGCGCTTGGTCTTATTGGATTTGCGGTATTGAGTATCATGTACTTCTTCCCCGTGCCGGCTGTGTCCACGGGTGTGGCAGCTGTGTTGGCATTGATAGCGCGTTCCAATAGCGATAGGTAGGATGCCGCATCTCAACGCGAACTGCTTGCGCAAAATGTGGCGGCTGCATGACCGCACTTTACAGGCCTCCCTGAACTGATGCAGCAATACACGACACACAGCCTCCCCTCACTCGTCACCTAACTCACGCTTTAGCCAAGCCCGGGCCATACGCCAGTCGTTTGACACCGTGCCATGCGAGATATCGAGAAATTCGGCGGTTTCTTCGATGTTCAATCCGGAAAAGTAGCGGCACTCGACCACCCGTACCCAGCGTGGTCGAATTTCTTCGAGTCGTTTGAGCGCGTCGTCTATCTCAAGCAGTTCATCGACTGAAACAGAGGCGCTGGCGCCCGCCATCGTTAAGCTTACCACTTCACCACTGCGTTTGTTGGCCGATTTGCTCCGCGCGTGATCCACAAGGATACGCCGCATGGTCTGGGCTGCTGCGCCATAGAAATGGGTGCGCCCCTTCCATTTTACATCCTGGTACCGGACAAGCTTGAGGTAGGCCTCATGTACCAGATCGGTCGATTGCAGTGTGATGTTTGCCGGCTGATCCCTCAATCGCGCCCGTGCGATATCACGCAATGCAGGATACACCACGTTCAACAATCGCTCAAAAGCATCTTTCTGCTTGGCTTCAACATCTTGCAGGAGTTTGGTGATATCTGCTTCTTCCATGGGATTACAGGTGCGCTTGGTCGGGCTATACGATGCTCTAAAATAGAAAAAACATCGCTGCATCACAGCCTTTCTAATACGCCGGCCCCATGCAGATGGTACGCAGGGAGTAAAAGCACAACTTTATCAATTTACCTTTGGGAGATGCACTGCCTTTCGCGTCTTGGGTTTTCAGAGCAGCTTGATGCAAAAACGCAAAACACTGCTCGACTATATCAAACAAAAACAAAGACTTAGAAGGTATAAAAATGAAAACCCAATCTTTCTCTTCTTTACTCGCCCTGGTATTTGTATTTGCTGCATTGATCACAACAGGCTGTGATTCTGTTAACCTGGATGACAGCGCGCCAGAGCTTGAAGCACCTGCAGAGCGCAACAACCCACGGCTCTCAACAGCTGCCATGTACAAGTTTGGTGACTCCCTGGAGATTGGTACCTCTGCCCTGCGTCGCGGCGCAGAAGCAGTGGTACTCGATATCGAGACAAGTGAACTCAAGCCTGGCTATGCGTACACGGTATGGTGGGTAGTATTTGACGAGCCAACAGCATGTACCGACTACGACTGCAGTTCTGACGATGTCGCAGCAGCAATGGCCGGCGGCCCAAACCTTGCCGACCTGTCTATCATCGGCGCAGCTGACGGCAGCGTTGTGGGAGCTGACGGCAACGCACGCTACCGCGGTATGCTGGAGCAAAATGATGTCACTGGCGCTGTATTTGGCAATGGTCTGGACAACCCGGCAACTGCAGAAATCCACTATGTCATCCGCAGCCACGGTCCGGCAATCCCTGGCCTAATCAAAGAACAGACCACTACATTCAACGGCGGTTGCCTTGAAGGCCAGGGCAACGAAGGAGAATGTGTAAACGTGCAGTTTGCCATCCACGAAGCAACAGGCCGTTAAACATGCAACGACACCTTTGTCTCATCCAATGGTCTGCCGGCTTCCGCTGGCAGGCCATTTTTTATAGCACAGACTTTATACCGACCCATTTTTCACCCGCTTTGATCTGCCTGCACTTGTAACTCCCCCAAACATTTCTAAATTCTAGGAATCCTTTCAACCCGGCCCGCGGATAACGCCATGGACAATACGTCTCCGAACCCCGAACCACCTGAGGAAGCGCCGAACTTCACCCACAAAAAGCCTCCCGGGGGTGCCGCTGGTCTTACGGCAATCAAATCAACACTCAAACACGCGAAAGACGAACTGGGTGTGTTTCGCGGACTGAAAATTCTACAGCAGGCCAACCAGACCACGGGCTTTGATTGCCCGGGATGCGCCTGGCCTGACCCGGCCGCTGCAGAGCGATCTGCGCTGGGTGAGTACTGCGAAAATGGCGCTAAAGCCGTCGCTGAAGAAGCCACGCTTAAACGGGTGACTCCAGATTTCTTTGCAAAACACAGCCTGCAGGAGCTGTCCGAACAGTCTGATATGTGGCTGGGCAAACAGGGCCGGCTCACGCATCCCATGATCCGACAGCCCGGTGCATCACATTACAGCCCCATTCAATGGGACGAAGCACTTGCCCTGATTGGCAATACCCTGAACGAGCTGGCAACACCCGACGAAGCCATTTTTTACACCTCTGGCCGGACGAGCAACGAAGCCGCTTTTCTGTTCCAGCTATTTGGCCGGCTATTCGGCACCAACAACTTCCCCGACTGCTCCAACATGTGCCATGAGTCCAGCGGCACAGGCCTTTCGGAAGTCATAGGCATCGGCAAAGGCACCGTAAAACTCGAAGATTTCTACATTGCTGACACTGTTGTCGTGATCGGCCAGAACCCGGGCACCAACCATCCGCGCATGCTGTCTGCACTCCAAAAGGCCAAACGCAACGGATGCAAAATCCTGCACATCAATCCGTTGCCAGAAACCGGACTCAAACGGTTCAAACATCCGCAAGAAGTACTCAACTGGGTGGGACGCGGCACTACGCTCGCCGATATGTTTTTGCAAGTGCGCATCAATGGCGATGTGGCTTTACTGAAAGGGATGATGAAAGCCCTGGTTGAAGCAGAAGACGGGCAGCCAGGCAGTGCACTTGCAGCAGATTTCATCGCAGCAAAAACGGCCGGCAGCGTACCTTTTCTCGACGACTTGCGCGCGGCTGATTGGGGCGCCCTTGTTACCAACAGTGGCATTTCCAAAGCGGCGATGGAAGAAGCTGCTCAATTGCTGATGGCGTCTGACAAAATTATTGTCTGCTGGGCGATGGGATTAACGCAACACAAAAATGCAGTTGCCAATGTGCAGTCTTGCGTCAACCTGCTACTGATGCGCGGCAGCATAGGCAAACCCGGTGCCGGGGCTTGTCCGGTTCGCGGGCACAGCAATGTACAAGGAGACAGAACGGTGGGCATCACGGCCAGGCCCAAGCCGGCGTTCTTAAAATCGCTGGGCGCCAATTTTGAATTTGACCCACCCAGAAATCACGGATACGATACGGTTGAAGCAATTCATGCCATGCACAGCGGTAAAGCCCGTGTATTCTTTGCACTGGGTGGCAACTTCCTTTCAGCCACCCCGGACACCCACTATACTGCAGCGGCATTGTCACGCTGCAAGCTCACTGTCCAGGTATCCACCAAACTTAATCGATCTCACCTGATTACCGGCGAAACAGCGCTTATTCTCCCCTGTCTCGGCCGAACAGAACGCGATGTACAAACGGGTAAAACGCAGTTTGTGACTGTTGAGAATTCCATGGGGTTTGTGCACAAATCTGAAGGACAGCTTGCGCCGGCTTCGCAACAGCTTAGAAGCGAGCCGGCCATTGTGTGTGACCTCGCCATGGCAACGTTGGGCGATCAATCCAGTCTCGACTGGGGTGCCATGAAAAACAATTACGATGCCATCCGCACGGCCATAGCTGCCACCATTCCGGGCTTCTCTAATTACAATACACGCGTGCGTGAAGATGGATTTTACCTGCCCAATGGCCCCCGTGAAGGCAATTTCACCACACCGGACGGCAAAGCCCACTTTACCGTACATCCGTTACCCGAACACAACATGGCGGCTGATGAATACATGATGATGACCATACGCAGCCACGATCAATTTAACACAACCATTTACGGGCTTGACGATCGCTACCGCGGTATACGCGGCGGTCGGCGGGTGGTGTTGATGCATCCCAAAGATATGCAGGCCGCCAGATTCAAAAGTAAAGATGCCGTAGATCTGATCAGTACGTACGCCGGCAAAACGCGGCGCGCCAAACGATTTTTTGTTGTGCCTTTTTCAATACCCAGACGGTGTGTTGCCACGTATTTCCCCGAAGCCAATGTATTGGTGCCTGCTGAACTGACCGCAGCCAGAAGCAATACACCAGCATCCAAGTCGGTTGTCATCACGATCGTAGCTGCTACTTCCTAAAAACACATGGGCATCAACGCTGCGCAAGCAAGCGCTTTGATTCTAGCCGGCGGGCAGAGCCGGCGATTCGGGAGCAACAAAGCCCACGCACGGGTACATGGCAAACCCATGGTAAATCGCGTGTTTGATGTGCTCGATGCGTGCTTTAAGGACGTTGCAATCAGCACTGCTGATCCGTCAATTTCTTTTGATGTGCCGGCACCCCACATCCCTGACGTTTATCCGAATACAGGCCCTCTCAGCGGCTTGTATTCCGGATTCATCCGCACAACCGCACCCTGGCTATTCGTAGCTGCAGTTGATTTACCTTTTATCACGACCCAGGCTGTTCATCTGATGCTGGAGGCCTGTGAAAATACCGTGGATGGTGTAATTGCAACAGATGGCAAGAAAGCACAACCGCTATTCGGCTGTTACCATTCCCGAATCACCCCGGCTTTAGAAGCATTCCTCAAACAGGGTGAGCGTGCCGTTTTTAGTTTTATCAAGACACAAAACATCAACACCGTACAACTGCCGGCTGCTGTATTGCAGAATATCAACCGCCCAGCTGATCTACCCAAACATCAGGCAAATTTCAAGCAAACGGGTGATGGCACCTCTACACGTTGACCTGTAGACGCTAGCAGTCCGGTTTCAGCATTTCGCTTGAAGACAAAAATGGTGTTGCTGTTCTGGTTGGCCACCAAAAGAAAATTACCGGTAGGATCAAGCGTGAAGTTTCTCGGTGTTTTGCCTTTTGTCGATTCGTGCCCAACAACTTCCAGATTCCCCGCTACTGCGTCGAAGCTGGCAATGGCAATGCTGTCGTGCCCCCGGTTGGAGCCGTATACAAAACGGCCATCGGGTGAAACATGGATATCTGCGCAGTAACTGGTGCCGGCGAAGGTATCAGGCAGCGTAGAAATTGTATCTAGCAGCTCAAATCCGCCTGTGTCCGGCATATACTGCAACGCCAACATCGTCGAATCCAGTTCGTTGATTACAAACGCATGTTTTCCATCCGGGTGAAAAGCCACATGGCGAGGGCCGGCGCCGGCATTAATAAAAAAGGGCATCTTTGTTGGCGTTAAGGCACCTGTGTTGGCGTCCAGGTTGTAAGTAACCAGCTGATCAATGCCAAGATCAGCAACTACGGCGCGCTGATTTCCAGGGTCGAGCACCACGGCGTGCGCATGGGGTCCCTCCTGGCGCTTTTCATTCACACTAGACCCCGAATGTGACGCCAGGGCCGCCATGTTACCCAACATCCCGCCTTCTTCCACGGGGTATACCGCAACATTGCCTCCCATGTAATTGGCAACGAGTACCCATTGTCCGGTTGCATCTACGCTGACATAACAGGGCGCGCCGCCTTGCGAAGAAAGCTGGTTGAGTTGCAGCAACTCACCGGAGTCTGGCGCAATGGCATAAGCAGTAACGGACCCACTCACTTCTCCTTCGTATTCCATCAACTCATTAACAGCATAAAGCCATTGACCTGATGGATGCAAAGCGAGGAACGAAGGATTTTCGGCTACAGCCACAAGTTGCGGCTCATCGAGCAACCCGGTGTCAGGATCCATGCGCAATCTGTAGATGCCCCTGCTGTCGCCGGCCGTATAGGTACCAACATATAGTGTGATCAAACCAGTCATCGCGGATGGATTGGTGCAACCCGCAGTCAGGCTGCTGCCCATTACACCCAGGGTACCCGCAGCAACTTGCTGTATAAATTGCCGGCGAGACGGATTGCTTTTGATTTTAGAGGGCATCTGAAGCTGAATTAAAATTGGATATCTTTTTCAACACGCTTGTCGCCCCGCTTCACTACAACCGTAGTTTTCTGGCCTTTTTCAAGCTTGCCCAATGCCATCATATAATCGTTGATGTTATTGATCTCGAACTCATCCAGTTTAACGACAATGTCTCCCCGTTCGAGGCCCGCTTTTGCTGCAGGACGATCGTCCATTACGGCATCGATACGTAGGCCCACACCGTCCGCTACATAATCCGGCATAATGCCCATGCTTACCTTGAAGGTACTGCGCATGGTCTGCTCGTCTTTCGTTTTGGTAAACGCGATCGCTTCAGGGCTATCAAGCGCTTCGATGACGTCAACAACATAAGAAGCAATCTGCTCAATACCGGCAAAATTGACCAACGGGCTATCATCTGATGCCTTGTGGTAGTCGGGATGCTGTCCTGTAAAGAAGTGTAGCGCAGGAATGTCTTCAAGGTAGAATGAGGTATGATCAGATGCGCCTACACCTGATTCATGTTTTTTGAGATCAAAGCCGGCCGGCTTCGTACGTTCAAGCACCTCATCCCATACTGGTGACGTACCGGTTCCGTTGATGGCCAGCACGTTGTTTTCATTGAGTCGGCCCACCATATCGAGGTTGATCATATAGTTGACCTTGTCGAGATCCGGGATATCCTGTTTTACAAAAGCTTTTGAGCCATACAAACCAAGTTCTTCACCAGAAAAGCCAACAAAGAGGTAGTTGTTGCCTGTTGCATTTGCAGCTTTGAGTTGGCGTGCAATTTCGATAACACCGGCAACTCCGCTTGCGTTATCATCTGCCCCGTTATGAATGGCAGGCTCATTGGGCTGACGCGAACCAAAAGCGCCATGCCCAAGGTGGTCGTAATGCGCACCAACAATGACGGTATGGTCCGCATTGTTGTCGATATAGCCGGCGACATTTACTCCTACACGCGCTTCGCCTGAACCGGGTGCTGCATGCGGATTGCTGCTGTAGGTAAAATCAAATTTGTGATACCAGGATCCGTTATAAGGCTCCAGGCCGAGTGTTTCAAACCGATTTGCGATATAGGCAGCGGCACGCGCTTCTCCATCTGTGCCTGTTTCACGGCCTTCGAGATAATCAGAAGCGAGATATACCACATCCACTTCGATGGATAACCGTGTTTCTTGCGCAAGCGCTGGCAGGGATAGCATAGTGCCCAGCACAACACAGACAGCAATTCGGGAAAAGCTTCTATATAGAGTCATAAGATGTATACAATCCAAAAGGTTAATGCTCTTTTTTAAAAGACGCTTTGACGTACGAGTTTCCGTAAACACGCACGCCTATTTTTTTGCAGCTGTTTATTATAACGCTATTTACTTTCTGCGCAGTTTTATTTCCTCAATGAAGCTACCTGCTCTCCGACAAGCGCCGGCATAAGGGCAGCAACATCACCGATCGCTTTCCCGTGTGTTGTGGCTTGCACCTGACAAACAGCAACGGCCGGCGCGAGGGCTTCACGGGCAAGTTCTGCACGAGCCGGCCCTAAAATTCGATCACCAAGCACAACAGCCAGCGTCCCCAACACAATGGCCTGCGGATTGAGTAAGTCTACTAACAGGGCAAGGCCGCGTCCCATCCACTTGCCGGCTTCTGTTGCAACCTGCAACGCTTCCGGATCGTCGGCCAACATCGCATCAACCAGTTCGCGAATTGTGGTATTTGCCTGCCATCGCGTTGGATTGTGGAGATGGGCAAGCGCTACCAGTCCGGCGCCGGAAGCAAAACCTTCCCAGGAGCCTGTTTTACCAAACCCGGTTGGGCCACGTTCTGCCAATCGCCAATGCCCTATTTCGCCGGCCGTCTCACTCCGGCCATACAACACCTGTCCGTTGATGATCACGCCGGCGCCAATCCCGGTGCCAAATGTCAAAAACACCAGGTCTCTAATTTCAGGCTGTTGACGCCCAATCCCAAAGTGGTACGCAGCAAGTGCGCCGGCATTGCCATCGTGCTCGATGTACACGGGCAAGAGCGGAAAGGCATCCATTAGGTGCTGTTTGAGGGATACACCATGCCACCCGGGCAAATGCGGGGGGTTCACCAGTTCGCCGGCTTCAACGCGCAACGGTCCTCCAATCGACACCCCAATGGCCTGCATCTTGCGGCCGGCAGACCGCGCATGCGACCGTATTTCTCTGGCTATATCCAACATGGTCGGAAAAGTATTGCCGAACGGCGTCTCTGCGTTGGTGGGCATTTCAACGCGTTGTAGAATTTCACCTTCCACTGTGCCTTCTACAATGGCAGTTTTGGTACCGCCTATATCAAATCCGAGAATCGTCTGGGTTAATGCCCGCAGCACAGCCAGCTTCAGGTTAGTTATATGATTTTGAGGTGATCCGCAACTTTAAAATGAAGACTTTGGGGTAGTTCGCAGATCCCTAGTAGCTCACGTAAAGTGTGGGATGCGGCGCCTAGTTGGACAAGGCGAGGTTTTTCGAGAATGACGCAGTGCCGCCATCCAGAAAATCCCGAAACTCATCAACAGAAGCAGTGCCACTCATGCGCGCCAGCAAGATCTGCGTTGCAGGATGCACAACGGCATAGGTGGGGAGCGCAACTGTGCCTGTAAGGTTCAATTGATAGCGCTGAAGCGTTGGGCCTTCATCGATATCATCGGTGTAGAGCCGCAGCAACACAAAGTCGTTTTCAAAGCGCTCGGTGATCGACTGGTGCAAAAACACAGTGGACTCCATTTGCCGGCAATTGGTGCAGGTATAACCGGTAAAATCGATAAACACAGGCTTGCCGGCTGTTGCAGCAGCAGCAAAAGCAGCGTCAATGTCTTCATACCAGTTTTCGTCACCTATACTTTCGCCTGCGGTGCGCGGCAAGGCAGCCAGCAAACTAATGTCGGTACCCTGTCGAGGTGGCAAAAAGGCATCCAGGTTATTTAGGGGTGCACCGAGCAATCCGGGTAGCATGTACAATGAAAGACCAAAAAATCCGATAGCCGTGATCAGCCGGAGCGTCCCAATTTCCTGGTCTGCAGGTTCGTGCTTGAGCCGTAGTTTGCCGATTAAATAAATCCCTGTGAGGAAGAAGATGACTACAATCACGGCAATGGCAAGCGGACGAGAAATCAAATTCCATCCCCATACCAGGTCGGCGTTTGACAGAAACTTGATGGCAGCAGCCAGCTCAATAAAGCCGAAGACAACTTTCAGGGTATTCATCCAGTTGCCCGAAGCCGGCAGCCGGGAGAGCCCAGAAGGAAACATGGCAAATAGCACAAAAGGCAGCGCGAATGTGGCGCTAAAAATCAACATCCCAATAACAGGATATATCCACTCTCCGCCGGCTGTTGCGGCCAGCAATGTGCCGACAAAAGGTGCCGTACACGAGAAAGAAACGAGCGTAAGCGTTGCCCCCATGAACAACACGCCAGCATACCCTTTTTGCTCGTTGCTCTGCCGGTTAAAGTAGTTCAATAAGCCGTTAGGCAAGCGTAGCTCAAACAATCCAAGTAAGGACAGTGCAAATACAATAAACACCAACCCGATCAGCAGATTCACCCAGGGATTTGCAGCAATGACTTGTGCACCCGAGGCGCCAATCAGGAAAGACATCAAAACGCCAAGGCCCGTAAAAATCACAATAATCGATAGGCCATACACGCTGGCCATCCGAAAGGCTTCACCACGATCGCTGCTGTGCTTGGTAAAGTAGGAGACCGTGAGCGGAATCATCGGGAAGGTGCACGGCATCAGCAACGCACCAAGGCCGGCGCCAATGGCAAGCAACAAAAAGCCCCAGAAGCCGCCGGCGCGGGACCCCAGAGAGCCTACCGATGCGACACTGTTTTCGGGCGCGGTCGCCGTTGGTGCAGATTCGGTTGGCGCTATGCCCCCAGGCGCAATTTCGATGGGTGCTACTTCGGGTGAAGCTATTTCCGCTAGGGCGCCAGAAACGGGAGCACCAACGCCGTTTCGGACTTCGTATCCTACGCTAAACTCGCCTTTAGCGGGCGGTAAACAGATACCCAGTTCATCGCTACAGATCTGAAACCCTACAAAGCCGGCCAGTGCATTTTTGCCATTAACTACGTCTTCGTTTATATCGTAGCGCACATCAAGCAAGACGTTGTCAAGGAAGTACTCAACATCCATTTTGAAGTTTTTGTCGAATGCTTGCCTGGGTGTCGACTGAATCACTTCACCTTGCTGCACAAATCCGGCGGGCAGGGCCTCGAGGTTGAACGTCATGCCACGGATGGGCTTCGGAGAATCCATGGCGTACATTTTCCAGCCTTCTGCAATCGTTGCCTCAACTTTGAGGTCAATTTCATCACCGGGCTGCAAAACATCCTCCGACAAGCTGGCACGCCAATTCACATAATCAGCGGGTGGGCCAATTTGCTGGGCTCCAGCAGTGCCGGCGAGCCAACTGGAAACGAGGAGGAAAAGTAGGGTACGCAGATACATTAACCGTGAGCGTTTGAATACCAAGAATCCACCAACACCCGCAACAGTGTTTAACGTGGACAACCGTACATACAGAATACAAAAAAAGGTGCTCGAAACCGTATCGGTAACGAACACCTTTTCTGAATGTTGCAAGCCTGAAGGCGCGTACTTACGCCTCTTCTGCCGGCTCCTGAATGGGCTCAACACGCACTTTAACGCTTGTTGCGATATCAGAAGTGAGCTTGATACTGGCAGTGTATACACCAAGTACCTTGATCTCTTCGTCCATGTCGATGCGCCGGCGGTCGATTTCGTATCCCTGCTTGGCAAGCTGCACGGCAACCTGCGTTGGGGTTACGGTGCCAAAGATGCGATTTTCTTCACCAACTTTGACTTCTACTACAACTTCGACTTTTTCCAGTGCTGCTGCGAGCTTTTCATTCTCTTCCCTACGCTGGGTAATCCGGCGGGAAGCCTGGCGCATCATCTCTTCGTGCTCTCTGATTGCGCCTTCTGTAGCAAGCTTGGCAAGTCCCTGGGGGATCAGGTAATTACGTCCAAATCCGTTTTTTACGGTGACGATTTGTCCCTCATCACCCAGCTTGGGGATGTCTTTTTTAAGTATGACTTTCATATTATCGTACCGTATCAGAAACGAAAGGAATAAGCGCAAGGTGGCGCGCTCGTTTGATTGCACGGGTCAGCTGCCGTTGCTGTTTGGCGGTAACGCCTGTAATACGGCGAGGCAGAATTTTGCCCTGCTCGTTTACAAAACGGAGCAGCAAGTCCGTGTCCTTATAATCGATGTACTCCATGTCGCTGAGCGCTGCTCCTTTGTCAGCAGACTCGTTATCAGGCTTTTTTGTTGGTTTTTTGTCACTCATCGCTTTTATCAAGTTTTGGTCTTATACCCGGTGGTTATTCTGCTGCTGCGACTGCTGCAGGAGTGCTTTTGCGCTGTTCGTAGCTACGCACCATTTTGGCGTCCATACGAAGCGTCATGTAGCGCAAGATGTCGTCGTCGATTTCGAGCGCGCGCTCAATTTTAACGATGACTTCGCCCGGCAAATCCAAATAGATATTGACGTAATAGCCGTTGCGCTTCTTGTTGATGGGATAAGCAAGTCGGCGTGAACCCCACTCGTCAGTCTCCTTAATCTCTCCGCCGTTTTCCTTGATCAGTTTATTAACGCGTTCTACGACTGCCTTGATCTGGTCTTCGCTTAGAACCGCATTAATGATATAAGTGAACTCGTAGGCATTTTTTTGTGCTGCCATATGATCCCTCCGGAATGAGTTATATCATGCCCCTGACGTTCAGGAGCAGGGATGAGCGGCATGATAGTCACTAACGAGGGAGAAGATCCGAATGAGGGGGATTTTCACAGTATTTGAATATCGAACACCGAACCAGGGGTGTTCGATATTCTCTAGAGATTCGCCATGCGATCTGCGTGCTCTGCTGTCCGCAGGGCATTGATCACATCTTCCAGGTCGCCATTCACAATTTTCTGGAGCGGATAGTTTTTGCTATCGCCCTGCAACCGGTGATCGGTGACGCGATCCTGGGGCCAGTTGTACGTTCGGATTTTACCGGAGCGGTCTCCCGAGCCTACCATGGAGCGGCGCGCTTCACTTCGCTCCGCGTTTCGTTTCGCAATTTCCATTTCATACAACCGCGAACGCAACACACGCAACGCTTTGTCTTTGTTTTTGTGCTGGCTCTTTTCATCCTGACACGTCACAACCAAACCTGTTGGGATGTGCGTAATGCGTACCGCAGAGTCGGTTGTGTTTACCGACTGCCCGCCAGGGCCGCTCGAGCGGTATACATCAATTTTGAGGTCGTTTGCGTGAATGTCTACATCCACCTCATCTGCTTCCGGCAGCACGGCCACCGTAGCTGCTGAGGTATGAATGCGGCCACTGGACTCGGTAGCCGGCACGCGTTGTACGCGGTGCACCCCGCTCTCAAACTTCATCATTCCAAACGCATTGGCGCCTTTGAGCTCAAAAATCACTTCCTTGAATCCGCCCTGGGTACCGTGCGACGTTTCCAGCAGCTCAACTTTCCATTTATGCTTTTCAGCAAAGCGGTTGTACAGGCGGAAGAGGTCACCGGCAAAGAGCGCTGCTTCATCTCCGCCCGTGCCTGCGCGAATCTCCACGATGGCATTTTTAGAGTCTTCAGGATCTTTCGGAATCAACAGCAAGTGCAGCGCATCTTCCATCGCCGGAATTTTGGTCTCAAGCGCTTCCGATTCTTCTTTGGCCATTGCAACAAGATCAGGATCGTCCTCCCCATCAAGCATGTCTTTCAAATCGCTAAGCTCTTTTAGCGCATCCTCGTAATCTTTAATCGCTGCAACGACTACTCTAAGGTCAGTATGCTCTTTACCAAGCGCGGCCATCTGCTTCACATCTGTTGCAACCTCGGGCTGCGACATCAAGTTGGTGACATCCGCAAATCGCTTTTTGATTTCCTGTAGAGACTCAATATTGATCATAGATCGTTCCAGCTGCTTTTTTCATCCGGTTCTGACCGGCATGATTTCAATAAACCAACCCGTTAACGCACAATACCCGGACTTGTTGGTCTTCTCAACATGTTTTTCCTGATTTCACGCGATCTGCCGACAATCAACCGGGTCCGATACGTGCCGCCAAGGCCCAACAAAACCTACCCGCATGAAAAAGTCTCAGCCTATCTGGATGTTTATTGTCATCGCTTCCTTGAGCGCAATAACCGCCATTGCTGTTGAGCGAAGCATTTTTGGCGGGTCAACCGACCGGCTCGATCAGAATATTCTCGCACTGGAAAAGCAGTTGGCCTGGTCGCAAGCACAACGAGACTCGCTCAATTCCTTGCTTGCGCAACACCAGGATACCTTGCGGGCGCTTGTTTCCCAGGAGGGCAGCCTGCTCAACAATCTCGATGCATTGCGCTTTCAATTGGCCAAACAAGACTCCCTTATTGATCACCTCCGCACAGATGCACCTAACCATGACATCACAACTGATTCGTTACTGCACGACCTTAACAATATTGTTCGCGACATGCACTCCCACAATGGCCCAGGAGATAACTCCGATTGACGCGCGAACAGTTGAGCCTGCCGGCGTAGCAGAACGCGAACTTGTAGGCCATGTGCCGGCAGACAGCGTTCGCATGGTGGTCTTGCCAGAGACGGGCGAAGTGGGCTTCATTGTACCAAAATCTGTTGCCCTACACTACCGCAACCTCGTCCTGGATTTGTTGCCGGCGCTTGAGCAAAAGATCCAGTTGCTGGAGGACGCCTCCGCACAACAGCTTTCTTTATCTGCAAACCGGCTCGAACAAATTGAACATCTGGCAACACAGCGCGATATGCTGCAAGAACAGGTAACCCTCTATGCCGCGGACGCTACAGCATTGAAAAATCAGTTGGACGAGGTCAATAAAGCACGCAAACGCGAAATCGTAAAAAAGAAGTTCTGGCGCAGCAGCAATTACCTGTTTATGGGGACAACAGCCATTCTTTCAGTTGTTCTAATTGCCCGCTAATATGCATCGAACGATGCTTGATTTACTGTTTTTTCAGTAAATAGATGTCTTGTCGGAGGTGGTCTTCATCACGGCCCGGAATAAAGCCAAGCAAATCAAATCCGGTACACAGCTTTTCTTCGACATACGCCTTGCCGGCATAGGTGGTGCAAAGGTTTTCGCCCGCACGAGACGAATACAACACCACCAGTTCTCCGCGCTGCATTGCAGTACGCTGGTTTTCTGTCAGTCCCCCGGCAACGCGGTCCCCATGCATGGTCAGATAAAGCACACCACCCGGCCGCATCACCCGGCGTAACTCAGCAATCCATGCCTCTTGTGTTTCTGCCGGAAGGTGGGTGAATACGGAGCGGGCATAGACAAAGTCGAAGGAAGCCGGCGCAAACGTAAAAGGCGGCAATAGCTGGTTCACAGAGAAACTGGCAAATGAAAGATGGGTCTGGCACCACGCAATGAGCGACGCGTTGTAGTCAGACCCTGTCAGGATCGCGTCCGTGTGCTTCTGCACATGCCTGATAAGCCGGCCGCATCCGCAACCAAAATCCAGAATGGATGAGAAGTCCTGCAGAGGATGTCCAAATTGCGCCAATTGCGCGGCCATGTCATCAACAACCTTCTGCCCAGAATCCAGGAATACAGCCTGCCAACGCGATGCAATCACATCATACATGAGATTGGGTGGCGGCAAGGGATAGCCGTCGGCCCCCCGATTATCTTTGACTTGCAATTGGCGCCACAATACAGACGGGCTGGCAGACTTCAGGTTGAAGTATACGCGTTCGCCAAAATTGAGCAGGCCTACCTTGTGTAATCCCGCCTTGATGGCTCTTTTCATGGTACGCTATCCTTTCCGGGAGAATCAACTGGTAAATACTAAACCTGTGTATTGAAATCCAATCCACTTTTCAATTTACCACGGTACCACATTTACACACTGCTACATCACTTAGCAAACTTAGCCGCTAACCTTGCGTTTTATCGCATGCCGATCAAGCAAGTCGTCCGTTGCTACAGCATCATCCATCGTCATCACATCACCAAGTTGCCCGTCAACTAACTGCGGTTCTTCCACAGACAAGGACGCCGACATCCCAAGGGTTGCATGCACCTTATCTACCAGGACATTGAGCTTCTCTTTTTGCTTTTGTACCCAGAGCCCAAGCCCAAAGCGAAACGTAGCCATGCCCCCCACTACGCCAGCGATCACCAATAACAGGCTCATGATATCAGAAACGCCGCTCCCATCCAGAAAAATGCCGGCTACCACGCCACCAATCATCACACTGAACATGTAGCCAATAAAGGCAAGCCCTGTATAGCCACGCCGGCCTTCAAGAATGGTTGACTGGTCTTTCTCCCGAATGGATACCAGAATTTGATCAAGCGTCGAACCCATGTCTTTGATTTCCCGCGACCATATGCGCGCGCGACCATCGTGCCGGCTGCGGCCTCTACTCCCAGTAGTACGGCGGATCGCCTCCACAGCTTCTTCCCATTCTTCGTCGGAAAAATGGCCATCGAGTACACGGACCATGTTAATGGAAAACGGACCACCCAAAATACCTTTCTCCGTCGCTGGTTTATCCAATTCAAGTGCCGCTGCACGCAAACTTGCTTCGTCGATGCCAAATTCAGCAGCTATTTCGCCAACTTCTTCAATTGACAGGCCGTTGGTATCATTCGCAGGGACACCCTTCTGGATTTCAGTTGCGCGTTGTATTAGCGCACCAATTTCTTTTTCGCTGTAGCGTCGTTTGTCTCCCGTTGCCATTTTCTTCAGTTGCCGTAGTGTGTTTTCCGATATCCAACTGTTTACGAGCAATGCAACAATCGGTTACGAGGGATTCTACTTGACACCGGGTGTAATAACTTTTAGTAAAGCCGGCAACCCGGTGTACCGTTTCATAGTAAACGACTCGCAATTCACATTACCAAGTCGAAAAAATAGTTATATGCCCAATATCCCGCTTAAAAGTGGCCTTTTTTGTAACCGCACAACTAACCTCAGAAGCATAGCAGCAGTAGGCTATGACATGGATTATACACTGATCCATTACGACGTAGCCGCATGGGAAGAGCGCGCGTACACGTATCTCAGAGAAGGACTCAAGGCCCTGGGCTGGCCGGTTGACCATCTGCGATTTGATTACGACATGGCTATGCAGGGCCTCATTATCGACCTGCAAGAAGGCAACGTGTTAAAAGCCAACAGGTTTGGCTACGTTCGCCGTGCCTACCACGGCACCAAACCGCTAGACTTCAAAGCACAGCGTGAACTGTACCGCGGCACGCTTATCAACCTGAGTGAAGCGCGCTGGAAATTTATGAATACGCAGTTTTCGATTTCTGAAATCTGCATGTACATGCAGCTCGTTGAGTTGCTCGATGAAGGCAAACTCCCTCCTTCTGTAGGCTATGAACACCTGTATCGCTGGACGCGGCGCGTACTTGATGAAGCACATCTTGAAGGCCTGTTGAAGCAGGAGATCATTTCTGATCCTGATCGTTTTGTTGAGCTCGACCCGGAAATGCCGCTTGCGCTACTGGACCAACGCGAATCAGGCAAAAAGGTAATTTTGATCACCAACTCCGAGTGGAGTTATGCCAGCCCAATGCTCACCTACGCATTTGATCAATTTTTGCCAGGCGACATGACGTGGAAAGACTTGTTCGAGTTTTCCATTTTCGGATCGCGCAAACCCAGTTTCTTTGAAAGCAAATCGCCAGCTTTTGAAATCGTGGATGAGTCTGGCTTGCTGCGCGAACACAAAGGCCCGCTCAAAAAGGGGGGGATGTATGTCGGCGCCAATGCCTCGCTTGTAGAAGAATCGCTCAATTTACCGGGAGAGCGCATTCTGTATGTAGGCGACCATATTTATTCTGATGTCCGGGTGAGCAAGAATCTGCACCGCTGGCGTACCGCATTAATCATGCGTGAGCTGGAGGACGAAATAGATGCGCTCAGAAGTTTTGAGCAAGCGCAGGAAGAATTGTCCAGCAAAATGGTGCAGAAAGAGGAAATGGAAGCCTCCTATTCCGCACTCCGGCTTGATCTGCAGCGCCAGCGAAAAGGATATGGCCCGCGCTCCGATCGTGCGATGGATGAAACCGAGCGGATGATGGTGAACTTGAAACAGGAAATCGTGGCACTCGACGAAACGATTGCGCCGCTGGCTTCATCAGCCACTACGCTATTGAATCCCAACTGGGGTTTGCTGATGCAAGCCGGCAACGAGAAAAGCCATTTTGCCCGTCAGGTTGAACGGTCAGCAGACCTGTATACTTCGCGTGTATCAAATTTTTTGCATTACACCCCGTTTGTCTACCTCCGTTCATTCCGCGGGAGCCTGCCCCACAATCCAATAGACAGCTCTGACTATCAGGAAATCAGCCGAAGAACAACCGAAATCACCTGAGCTTAATCGAGCGACGCGAGGTATTCCCAGGCGAGGGCACCTGTACCCAACACGCCGGCATGGTCCTGCAGTTTTGAAATCACGATGGGCACCGGCTCATCCGTTGGGTAACGGAAAATGTGGCTGTTCACATGCTGCTTGAGCGGCTCCAGGAAATGACGGGCTGCATTGCTTGCGCCACCACTCAAAATGATTTTCTCCGGTGCATATACGTGAATGGTACTCACCAGTAACCAGCCTAGCTGTTCAGTCCATACATTCAGTTCGTCCGTACACAGACGATCTCCCTGCTCAACAGCCACTATGATGGCCTTAAAATCCACGGTTCGAGGGTCGGTGAAATAAGCATCACTCAGCACAGACTCAATGCCCCGCGCCAGACCATCGCGTACGTTCATCGCCAATGCGGTAGCAGAACAAAACATTTCAGCTGTTCCTCGTGCGTTGGTGATACAGAGTCGGCCGCCGGCTTGTTGTACGATATGCCCCATCTGGGTGCCAAACTGGAGGTGCGGATCCCGGAGGATCTTCCCATCCAACATCACCCCGGAGCCTACCCCGGTACCGAGGGTGATGGTCACGGCCCACTTGCAGTCTTGTGCCTGTCCAAAAGCAGCCTCTGCGTAAATGGAAATACGCCCGTCATTATCCGCAATAACCGGCACACCAAGCCGCTGCTCAAGCTCCTCAACGATAGGATAACCTTCAAGTCCTTTCACTTTGCCGGGCAGGTACACCACCCCTTTGCGGGGATCAACAGCGCCGGAAAAGGCAAGGCCCACAGCCTGCGGACCCTTGCCATTTTCCTCGCTAATGCGCTCAACTTCTTCCACATACGTTTTGATCAGGGTAGCCGGCACCATGTGGTACCCGGAAGGCTGAATGCCGGCAGCACCCACTTCACCAGTACGGCTCACCGCGCCACTCTTCAGCCGCGTCCCCCCAAGATCAAACCCGATTACATACTCTTTCATTTTGGTTGAAAGTTAAAGGTTAAAGGTTGTCTCACGACGTAATGTCGTGCGACAAGGTTGAAGGTTTTTGAGCTTGTAGGTTCGCAATATGCTGAAGGACAAAACACGTTAAACTTTTTTAACTAACGATACAGATGGGCGAGGCTCTTCCGGTAGGCTTCGTAGAAGCGGTCGAGCTGTTCGTCGGCGCTGGTGTTGCCTACAAACTGATGGCTGGGGAGCAGTTCGGGTTTTACGCCGCGGGCGAGCAGTTTTTCAGCTACATCAACGCGAAGCATGTTCATCAGCATCCCCCCCAATACCGTTGAGGTCGGACCGGTGCGCCATTCGAGGCCTTCCAGTTCGAGCAGGCAATCTCCTGGCGGGCAATGGTTGTTCAATACTACATCTGCGATATCGATGAGTTTTTTGCCTGAAGAATGCGCCGGCTTCGAATTTTCGCAGTGTGGCCGAGATACAACACCAATCACGGGCATGCCGCGTTTTTTTGCACCTAGCGCCATTTCCACAATCAGTGGCCGGATACCGCTCGTAGAAATAAGAATAAACGCATCATGCGGCCCAAATTTAAAGCTTTGCAAAATCTCTTCCGCATAGCCCTCATACTTCTCAAGATACAGCGGGCCCCGCAACCCGTTCATGCCTACGATAGAAGCGTGATTTGAAACCGCCTGCTCTACGAGCGCATAGAAACCAACGAAGCCTCCCTGTCGCGGTGTAATTTCCTCGACCATCATCCGAGAGTGTCCTGCACCAAACAGGAAAACGAGCCCTCCGTTTGCAATACTCTCCGCACAAACTGATGCAGCAGCATCAATGTTGTCCATTTCAGATTCCCTGAGGTCATTCAGCAGGGCCATCGTTTTTTCAAAATACTCTTGTCCCGCGCGCATGTTGTTTTAGGTTGGATGATTGATGCAGCCAGCTGCTGCGAATCAGCGAATTGGGTACCAGCTATACATTCTGTTCTACAGTGATGCCGGCGCCCGAAGTTAACCTTCTTCCCCCGGCAACGTCAAGCACTCAATAAACTCTTTACGTTGCAGCGCATTACAATAACACGTACCCTGTTTACTGCTGTTATCTTTTTGGGCTGTCTTGCGTATATCTCTTCTCCCAAAGCACTACAAATTTCGGCATGACCCTCCTTCTTCTTTTGTTGTTGCTCACATGCAGCACTACCGTATTTGCCCAGGAGTCTGACTCGACAGACCAGTATGCCGCCGCAATGCTACAACCATTGGAATACCGCATGGTTGGTCCGTTCAGGGGCGGCCGTGTCACTGCTGTCGCCGGCACCGGCGGTCATACGCCAACCCTGTTTATGGGATCTACAGGGGGCGGCATCTGGCGGTCTACCAATAATGGACTCAGTTACGCCAACGTAAGCGATGGATACTTTGAAGTAGGTTCTATCGGCGCCATTGCCATTGCGCCGGCAGATTCCAACGTGGTGTATGTCGGCACAGGGTCTGCCGGTATCCGTAGCAATGTTTCTACGGGAAAAGGGGTTTACAAGTCGCTGGACCAGGGGGCTTCATGGATCTACATGGGGTTGCCAGAAGCCGGCCAGATGGGCGAAGTTGCTGTACATCCACAAGAACCAGATATCGTCTTTGTTGCTGCACTCGGGCATGTATTTGGCCCAAACCCCGAACGCGGTGTTTTCCGCTCCATTGATGGCGGCAATTCATGGGAGCACGTGCTCTATGTTTCCGATAGCACGGGCGCTGCATCCGTGGTTATAAACCCGGAAAACCCGGATGAAATTTTCGCCTCGATGTGGCGCGCAGAACGAAAGCCATGGACCATCATCAGTGGCGGTGTAGAAAGCGGGGTGTACAAATCTGTAGATGGCGGTGATACCTGGACACAACTCACAGAAGGCTTACCATCTGGTGTCGTTGGAAAAATTGACCTGGCCATTTCACCTGTAGACCCCTCTCGGATTTATGCCCTACTAGAAGCACCTGATGGCAAAGGCGGCCTCTACAGATCTGACGACGGTGGTGCTTCGTTTGCCTTTATCAACGACCAGAAAAGCCTTGTTTATCGCCCGTTTTACTACACCCATGTACACGCAGACCCGGTAGACGCTTCGGTCGTTTATGTAAGCAATGAGTCGTTTTTCAAGTCAACCAATGGCGGCAAGTCCTTTGCAAGCATCCGGACACCACATGGCGACCATCATGCGCTTTGGATCAATCCGGACAACAACAGCTACTTATTCCAGGGCAATGACGGTGGCGCCACTGTCACCCTCGATGGGGGCAACACATGGTCTTCCATCAATAACCAGGCAACGGGTGAGTTTTACCATGTCGTAGTCGACAACCAGTTTCCGTACAACCTCTACGGGGAGCAGCAGGACAATACGACCATCATGATTCCCAACCTGCCCCCAACAGCCAGCCGGCCGCTTGACCCCAAACAAAACTGGCGAGAGATAGCCGGCTGCGAAACGGGCCCAATCGCTGTGCATCCCAACAAGCCCAACATCATTTATGGCGGCTGCAAAGGACGATTCAGCAGATATAACCTGCAAACCGGACAGGAAAAGCAGTACTGGGTTTACCCGCACTTTAACTATGGCCACGCAGCACGTGAAATGCCGTATCGCTTCCAGCGGACAGCCCCCATCGAACTTTCCCCACATAACCCGGATGTGATTTACCATGCTTCTCAGTACGTACACAAAACCACAAACGAAGGGGTAAACTGGACCACCATCAGTCCGGACCTGACCGCTTTTGAGCCAGACAAACAGGGCTTTTCGGGTGAGCCCATTACACGCGATATCACCGGCGAAGAAGTGTACAGTGCTATCTACCAGATTCGCGAGTCAATACAAGAAGAAGGCGTGATCTGGACCGGTTCAAATGACGGGCTGCTTTTTGTGACGCAAGATGGCGGGACCTCATGGAATGACGTTACACCAGATTCATTACCGCCTGGCGGCCGCGTGCAAACCATCGATCCGTCGCCACACCGCGCCGGCAGTGCATACGCGGCCATTTACCGGTACATGCTGGACGACTGGCAACCGTACATCTATCATACGGATGATTATGGCGAAACCTGGCAGTTGCTCACCGACAGCAGCAGCGGCATGCCCATGGATCATCCGACACGTGTTGTGCGCGAAGATCCGGTTCGCCCGGGCTTGCTGTATGCCGGCACCGAGTTTGGGCTGTTCATATCGTTCAACAACGGTACAAGCTGGCAACCCTTCCAACAAAACTTGCCGGCAACGCCTGTAACCGACATCAGATTCCAGCGGGGCGACATGATCCTCTCGACGATGGGTCGTGCGTTCTGGATTATGGATGATCTGTCTGCTTTGCGCTCACTAACACCAGAAATTGCGGCAGCTGAAACACACTTATTCAAACCAGAAGACATTCACCGCTTGCGATGGACTGCTGCCCGCGTGCGCTTCGATGGCGCAGCGCCTGAATATCCGGACTATGGTATCGCATTCCACTATGCACTGGATGGAAAAAGCGATACGCCTTTGCGCTTGACCCTGGTTGGCCCAGATGGTGAGACGGTCCGAACCTTCACAAGTGACACCCTGGCATCGCCGGATACAGACCGTGAGCCAGGTATGGTACACCAATATTTTGATGAACCGAAAACAGAATCTACACTGCCGAATCATGCCGGCCTGAATCGGTTTGTCTGGGACCTCCGACACTATGGCCCCGCCAGCCTCGACGCAGACGGACGCGGCGAACGCGGTCCGCTTGTTGCACCCGGAAAATACCGGGTGGAATTACAACGGGGAGAAGACCGGTTCACACAATCGTTTGACGTTTTGCTCGACCCTCGTGTAGCTGCTGATGAAGTAACGCCGGCTGACATTTCAGCACAGACCTTCCTCTCCCTCAAAATACGAGATCAACTAACCGCGCTGCGCAAAGCAGTAGCACAAATCCGGCAAGAACGGCAAGCCATTAAGGGCAGCGATAACGCCGAGACCCAGCAAGCTCGTCTGACTGCTTTAAACACGCTAGAAGAAGCCCTTATTCAGACACGCGAAGGGAAAGTAGGCGCCCAGCTCAAACCTAAGCTAATGCGCCAGTTCACGTACCTTTACGGCATGCTCAACGTGGCTGACCAGCGCCCCGGTGAAGACGCCTACCTGCGACTGGCTGACCTGGAATCCCAGTTGGATGAACACCTGATTTCCCTCAATGACCTGCTAAATACCCCAAACGCCGGTACGAGCGACTGATTAGCTGTTAACAGGTTTACGTGTTATCGGCTGGGCAAAAACAGCGCGGTAAACCATTGACGGGATACAGATATCCGTCAGCGCAACAAGGGTTGCCATGGCTGTTAGCGTACCGCCCCGAATATATCCCATAAGCAAGGCACCCTGTTGAAAACACAGCGCTGTCACACCTAGCCACACAACACCAGTACCACAAGTAACCCTGCTGGGCGTCCCTCTTTTGGGGATGGGTCCGGTTTGTCGGATATACCGAATGAAGTGGTTGTAAATCAGGTCGAACGGATGTACGGGAAAAATGGCTGCGAGTGCTGCAATCGGCATGAGTGCATACAAAAATACAGGAGAGGCCAAGCTGGTACCGAGCCCGGCCAATAGCGCACATCCAGCAAAGGCCATTCTATTCCACGGCGCAATGGCTGACAGATTGGTAACCGGAACGGTATCAAATCCCTGGACATCCAGTCGGTGCAGCGTTTGATCAGAAATCTTCTTTTTCATGTTTATATCATTGAATTTAAATCGTGATATAAACAGAGACGAAAAAAACGCTGTTTTCCCCAAAAACAGCTCAAATATGTAAAATCCCCAATCTTCAATCAAAAATTGATTGCGGATTGGGGATTTTCAAATTCCGACTGGAGCGTTTAGCGCGTTCCTATTCTATATCTAGCTGGGTTGCTTCACATTCTGGCGCCCAGGCCCCTTCTGCATCACAATCATTCAGGTAGCGGACCGGCGCATTGAGGTTGTAAAATGCAAACGCCATTTTATCAGCCTGCTCCTGGATAATTTTGTAGGTCGGCTTGCCAGCACCGTGACCCGCATTGGTTTCGATACGGATGAGCGTAGGCTGCTCACAAGTCGCCTGGGCTTGCTGAAGGGCTGCGCCAAACTTGAACGAATGCGCCGGCACTACGCGGTCGTCGTGGTCACCGGTTGTAACCATCGTTGCAGGATAACACGTTCCTGCTTTCAGGTTATGGTACGGAGAATATCCTTTCAGGTAGGCGAACATTTCAGGACTCTCTTCAGCTGTGCCATAATCGTATGCCCAGCCGGCGCCGGCGGTGAACTTGTCGTACCGCAGCATATCCAGCACGCCAACCGCAGGTAACGCCACCTTGGCCAGATCGGGCCGCTGCGTCATCGTAGCGCCTACGAGCAGGCCTCCATTTGATCCGCCGGAAATGGCAAGCTTTTCAGACGAGGTATACCCTTCGTCAATCAGAAATTCAGCAGCAGCAATAAAATCGTCGAACACATTCTGCTTTTGCATTTTGGTGCCGGAGACGTGCCATGCTTTACCGTACTCCCCACCGCCGCGCAAATTGGGTACGGCATAAACACCGCCGTTTTCCAACCAGATGATATTGGTTGTGCTAAATCCGGGGGTGAGGCTGACGTTGAATCCACCGTATCCATAAAGCATCGCAGGGTTGTTGCCGTCGAGCTTGAGGCCTTTACGGTGCGTGATCATCATTGGCACGCGGGTGCCGTCTTTGGATTCGTAGAAGACTTGTTTTGATGTGTAGTTCTCCGGGTTAAACGAAACACCGTTGCGTTTGTAAACGGCTGAAGCGCCGGCTTCTACGTCGTACGAAAAAATGGTGCTCGGCGTGATGTAATCGACATAGGTATAGTACAACAGGTTTTCAGCCCACTTGCCGCCGAAGCCATAAACCGATCCTTTGCCGGGAAGCGCAACTTCGCGTACCACGGTGCCTTCCAGGTCAACCTGTTGCACAACCGAAATTGCATCGCGCAGGTATTCTGCAAAGAAATAGCCACCCCCCGTGCTAATACTCAACGGCTCATTGGCCTCGGGAATCACATCTTCCCAGTTCACAGGCGCAGGATTGGCTGCATATACCTTGACAAGCCGCTGGTTTGGCGCGTCCATGTTCGTCACAATGTACAGGGTCTCCCCTTCTGCATGGGCAACGTAGCTGTCGCTGTCAAAATTCTCAACAACAGGTACGATGGGAGCATTGGCGACCGACAAATCCTGGACATAAAGTTCGTTACCTGAAGTAGACGTAGCAGCAGAGATCACGAGCCATCGGTTGTCTTCCGTCACGCTGGCAAAGATGTAGCGGCGCGGTGTGGCTTCTCCACCAAAAACGAGCGCATCAGCATCCTGAGGGGTCCCGAGTTGGTGGTAATATAGCTTATGAAATTCGGTTTTACCGGAGAGATCGCTACCTTCATCGGGTTTGTCGTACGAGCTATAGTACAGGCCTTCGTTGCCTTTCCAGGAAATCCCCGAGAACTTGATGTCTACCAGCGTATCTTCGATAACCGACATATCCTCTGTATCGATCACAATGACCTTACGCCAATCTGATCCGCCTTCAGAGATAGAGTAGGCTGCCATGCTGCCATCTTCAGTAAAGGAGATGCCTGACAGCGAGGTTGTCCCATCTTCAGAAAAACTATTGGGATCCAGAAATACTGTTGGGTCCTCGTTTCCTTTCTGCCGGTACAAGACGTATTGGTTCTGCAGGCCATCGTTTTTATAGAAGTAGGTATAATCTCCTTCTTTGAAGGGTGCGCTGTACTTCTCAAAATTCCACAGTTTCTCCAGCCGGCTCCGGATGGCTTCTCTAAATGGAATTTGTTCAAGGTATCCGAAGGTGGCTTCGTTTTGACGGCCTACCCAATCAGTTGTCTCATCAGCCATGTCATCTTCGAGCCATCTGTAGGCATCTTCTACCGTTTCGTCATGGTAGGTATCAGAGACAGGAATTTTTTCCGTTTCTGGATAAGAAACCGGAATAGGATCATAGTCGGCCATTGGTGCTTCGTTTTTCGCCGTACACCCTACAAGGGCAACGCATAACATACAGGATACAAGGGATTTGTAGTGCATGGAACAACACAATTTGAGTGGGTGAAGACAAGAGCCAACAAGAAGCCTGCCGGCTCTCAATTACACAGCAACGCTACCCGCACAGGTGAATTGCAGGTAGCTCGCGTGTATTCAAAAAATGGATAGAGGGTTAAGTTCGCCTGTTCAGGCCCGTTTCTGTACGAGCCTATCGACAGGAAGTTGGCAATCAGGCTAAACAGTGATTTCGATTCTGTTGCCCTCCGGATCGAGCACAACGCTTTCGTAATAGCCATCCCCTGTACGGCGTGGCCCATCGATAACACGAAAGCCATCTTTTTTCAGTCGTGCGGTCAGGTCATCAACACGCTGCATCGAGCCAGTTGCAAAGGCAAGGTGAATGATACCTGTATACTGGGCTTCAATATCGTTTTTGTTTTCCGGGATGGTGGGCATATACATCAACTCAAGGTTTGCGCCGGAAGCAAACGTGAGGAAATAAGACTCAAAATTCTTTTTCGTATTGGTGTACTTGGCGCCGGCCATACCGTCGAAATAGGTTTCATAGAACTGCCGGAGTTGTTCAAGGTGTTGCGTCCAGATGGCAACATGATCAATTCGCATGGGCTAGAGCTGAGTGGAATGGTAAAAAACTATCAAGAATGTACAACACGGGTACCGGCTGCCAGATCGTGCAACCCTCGTCGCTGACGATGTACAACTACACTCACCATTAATCCTCCCATGAGTATGCCACAGGCAACAAAACCCCACCGAAAATCGGGGGCTTCAGCATACATCAAGGGCACAGGCAAGTTGTTCGCCAGATGTGCCAGCTCCCAGGGCAACAGCTTTACTGCATTGCGCAATACGGCCTGTTTGGTGCTGATCCGTTTGAGTCCTGCTACTGTCCGTACCCGCAAGCCTAACAATTTCTTGCCGGGCGTAGTGCCAGACGCCGCCTTTTCAAACAGTATAAAGTACAACCAGACAGGAAGGGAAACGGTGACGAGCGTATACATTTCTGTGTGCACGCCATCGTGAAACCAGGTTGCAGGGATGCCAATGAATTCACGCAGGGGCACCAATATAAGCAGTTGCGTAAGTACAAAGAAAGCAAAAGCGATAAAACAATCTGCGCCGTAGGCCAATCCTCTTTTTAAAAATCGTGCAGAAGTGGCTTCATCATGGGCGGTATCGCGTTGTTTTTTTGCTCCTGTCATACGTGTAGATCTCAAGTTACACCTTCTCATTGCACGTTTACAAAGACCCAGAATACCCCCTGAAAAACTGGTTTCAATTTTTTAATACTGGCGTAACAAAATGATAACCGCCAGGGGCTTTTCGGATGACTATGTAGCCATGTTTTTTCCTTATCTAAAAGACAGTTAAGCGTAGGCCATCTGCCTGTACGGGTCAGGCCCGAATACCTCTCTTGAATGACCAGATCAAGCACTTGTGAATCTGCGCGACACCAACCAGCCAAAAGAAACAGGCTGGCAGTCCTCTCTCAATGATAATCATACAATAGTACCCAACACAATCCCATGACAATAACCTGTTACAGAATAAGCCGGCACCTGCTTGCTGCCTTGACCCTGCTGTTTTTCTTCAGCGTACCTGCTACAGCCCAAATCTCACTGGAGAAAATTGGCGGCTATGAAACGGGCATCTTCGACGAAGGCGCTGCCGAAATTAGCACGTACGACGCGGCAACCTACCGGTTGTATGTGACCAATGCAGACGAAAAAACAATCGACGTACTTGATCTGTCGGTACCTACGCATCCCCAGTTCCTGTTTTCCATTGACATCGAAGCGTACGGCGGGAACGTCAACAGCATAGATTTCTACGGAGATCGACTTGCAGCAGCTATTGAGGCAGACAATGCCCAGGCGCCGGGCGCCGTTGTATTCTTCGATGGAGAAGGCAATTACCTCAGCCAGGTCACAGTTGGCGCACTACCCGACATGCTGACCTTTACACCCAATGGCCGTTACGTCCTTGTTGCAAACGAAGGCGAACCTGACGATGACTATGTTGTGGATCCTGAGGGATCGGTAAGCATTATCCGCGTGCCGCACAAAGCCGGCAACGAGGAAGTAAGAACACTTGGCTTTAGTGCCTATAACTACGCCAAACTCGATAACAGCATTCGCATCTTTGGCCCCGGTGCTACGGTGGCACAAGACCTCGAACCAGAGTATATCGCTGTATCTGACGACTCGCGTTACGCCTATGTTGCGCTCCAGGAGAACAATGCACTGGCCATCATCGACATCAAAAGCGCTAAGATCGTTGCGCTGAAAGGCCTCGGCTTTAAAGACCACAGCCTCTACGGCAACGGCATCGATGCGAGCAACAGAGATGATGCCATCAACATCGCCAACTGGCCCGTGTATGGCATCTACCATCCCGATGCAATTGATTACTACACAACCGGCGGTAACGGGTTTATCATCTCTGCAAACGAAGGGGACTCGCGCGATTACGATGGATATTCTGAAGAAGAACGTATCGGCGATCTGATGCTGGATCCTGCTGCATTTCCAAATGCGGCCTACCTGCAGGAAGACGAAAACCTTGGCCGGCTGAAAATCACCCTCGCAAACGGCGACAAAAACGGAGATGGCTACTATGAAAAGCTGTTTGCTTACGGCGCCCGTTCTTTCTCTATCTGGGATACAAGGGGTAACCAGGTGTATGACAGCGGCGACGAATTTGAGCAGATCACGGCTGACCTGATCCCCGACGATTTCAACTCAACCAACGACGAAAACGACTCTTTCGATAACCGGAGCGACGACAAAGGTCCGGAGCCAGAAGGCATTGTGGTTGGTAAAGTGGATGGCACACCTTACGCATTCATCGGCCTGGAGCGCGTTGGGGGCATCATGGTTTACAACGTTGCCCGTGCCAGAAACCCGCACTTTGTACAGTACGTCAACTCACGCGATTTCAGCGGTGACGCAGAAGCCGGCACAGCGGGCGACCTCGCCCCCGAAGGGCTTGTATTTATTCCTGCCCATGACAGTCCAAACGGCTATCCGCTGCTGGTTGTCTCTTACGAAGTAAGTGGTTCTGTGGCAATTTTTCAGGTCAACAACGCCCACGCTGGTGTTGCTGGCGATCAGGGACGCGACATACTCGAACTGCAGACGGATACTACAACGCCCGAAGCATTTGAACTTGCGCCGGCATACCCGAACCCGTTCAACCCTTCAGCGCAGATTGCATTCAGTGTACCTGAAGCAAGCAATGTACGCGTGGCGGTATACAATACACTTGGCCAGGAAGTAAGCTTGCTCTTGCAGGGCGAAGTTGCCGCCGGCCGGCACGAAGTGACCTTCAATGCCGGCAACCTACCAAGCGGTGCCTACCTCGTGCGCATGCAGACCGCGGCCGGTGTATTTACCCAGCGGGTTACGCTCCTGAAGTAATATCTTTTATTTGATGCTGCACAGTTAACAGCAGAAAGCCTGGCCGGTACGCGGTCAGGCTTTCTGTTTTTTACAGACCAGATTCAATAACAATGGCAGGTGGATAAACCCCGGGTATTGGATGCCAACAGCCCATCCCTTTTCCGCATCACATACCAGACGTACTGAACAATCTTTTGAGGAAATAAATTCTACCTGCTGAAGCAAATCATCGCCCCCGCTTGCCCGGCATCCCAAAGCGCACCTCCCCCCAAGAGCACATCAAGGACGCGCTTGACTCCACAGCGACTCGATCGCGTCGACCCACACGTATCCTGGCCCATACGTGACTGAGTATTCTCTGGCAACACATACACGATGTCCCTTTGCCCTTGCCATATTACTGCACTATGGAAATCCCAGTATCGCTTGAAATCCTTCTTGTAGAAGACAACGAATTGCACCAGGAGCTTATCGTCCGGATGCTGGAACTGGTCGGCTACTCTGCAGACGTTGTAAACAGCGGAGAAGAAGCCCTTGAGGCGATCCAGAAAAAGGACTACACCCTCATCCTGATGGACCTCGCCATGCCGCGGCTCGATGGCTTTGCTACCACACAACACATCAGCAACAACGATTTGCCCGATGATCCTTACATCATCGCCGTTACAGCGCTAACCATGGACAACCCACGGGAAGCCTGCAGGAAAGCCGGCATGGACGATGTATTGCAAAAACCTGTACTCATCGACGACTTCCGCGCAGCACTCGCCCGCTTCTACACAACACAGTACTCCTGAAAAAATGACCAAATCCTGTGGGATTGGGTCTGTTACAGGTTGAAAGTTACTGGTTGAAGGTTTTTGGGTTTGCTCGGGGTTAGTCTTCGGCTTGCATCCTGGTGGCGATGTGTTCTACTTCTGTCCAGGCCCGCAGGTAGTTGC
>JBCCIM010000017.1 GCA_039111535.1 Bacteroidota bacterium
CCCTATTAAGAGGGTAGCAGGTTAAAGTCTTCTGTCGGCAGCCACTACAGCGGCCAACCCCTATTTCACAGCGCCAAAGGTGAGGCCCTGTACCAGTTGGCGTTGGCTCATCCAGCCGATCACGAGAATGGGCGCAATGGCAAGCGTGGATGCGGCGGATAGTTTTGCCCAGAAAAGGCCCTCTGGTGCTGAGAATGATGCAATAAATGCGGTGAGGGGGGCGGCATCTGAAGTTGTGAGATTTAAGCTCCAAAAAGCTTCGTTCCAGCACAAAATGATGGATAACAACGCACAAGAAGCGATACCCGGCATGGCAAGGGGAATCAGGATGTGCCGTAATTCTTCAACAAAGCTCACGCCATCGATTCTGCCGGCTTCCAGTATTTCGTAAGGGACATCACGAAAGAAACTGAAAAGCAGCCAGACGAGAATAGGAAGATTGATCAGTGTGTTGATAAGGATCAGGCCAATATGCGTGTCTAGCAAGCCCAGGTCCCGGAAAATGAGGTACACCGGGACCAGTACACCTACAGAAGGCAACATCTTTGTTGACAACATCCACAACAACGTATTCCGCGTTTGTTTTGTAGGATGAAAAGCAAAGGCATAGGCTGCCGGCGCAGCGATAGCCAGCGCGAGCGCGGTACTTCCCAGTGAAATGATGATGCTGTTCAGCGCAGATTGCAGGTAGTTGGCGCGCGACTGTACTTCTATGTAATTCTCCCATGTGGGCGCGAAAAGCAGCGCAGGCGGTGATGCAATTGCGTCTATTTCTGTTTTGAAGCCGGCCAAAAACATCCACAGAATAGGGAAGAAAATGAGCAGGGCAATCAACCAGGCTGAAACCGTAATCAGGTTGCGATATGTAGCGGAAGGCTGCAGCATTTAGGCATCCATAGATTTTGCCACGGTACGAATGAGGAAAATTGCCACGATGTTCGCCAGCACAATGGCAATAATGCCGCCGGCTGAAGCAACACCTATGTCAAAATCCAACAACGCACGGATATAAATGAGAAAGGCAAGATTGGTCGTTGAGAGCCCGGGGCCGCCATTGGTTGTGACAAAAATTTCTGCAAAGATGGTGAGAAAGAACATCATCTCAATCATGACCACCATTGCGATCGCTCTTTTTATATGGGGGAGCACAACGTGGATAAAAACAGCAAACGTGCCAGCGCCATCCAGGTAAGCTGCTTCTTTTTGTTGAGGATCCACCGATTGTAGTGCCGTCATCAAAACGAGTAACGCAAAAGGCGTCCATTGCCAGGATACAATCAGGATAATGGAAACCATGGGCCAGTCGCCAAACCAATCAATGGCCGGTAGCCCCACAAGGCTGCTCCAAAAAGCGAACAGACCATTCACGGGGTGCATCAGCATGTTTTTCCAAACAAGGGCACTCACGGTAGGCATCACAAAAAAAGGAGAAATGGCGAGGATGCGGGCTACGGAGTTGCCGGGGAAGTCCTGCGCAAAAAGCAATGCCAACCCTAACCCCAGCACTACCGTAATGATCAGTACAACCCCCGATAAAACCAACGTATTTACCAGGGCCGTCCAAAGCGCGGGGTCTGACAACAGATAGCTGTAGTTGCTCCAGCCAATAAAACCGCGATTTTGAGGAGAGAGGAGCTGATAGCGCTGAAATGAAAACCAAAGCGTCATCACGAGGGGTACCAGCATCCAAAGCAGCAGGCTTGCCACGGACGGCCCGACCAGTGGGAGCGTTCTTCTTTTATGGATGTTTTTTTTCTGGATACCAAGCATAGGAGCTTCCAAAACTAACCCGAAAGCATAGGATTAAGGTCGTCCTATGCAATGAACTAACTGCTTTAGGCTTTTGCGTTTTACTTCACATACCCAGCTTGTGCCATGGTCCTGCGTGTGGCTTCCTGGGCAGATGCGAGGGCTTCCTCCACGGTCATCTGGCCGGCCAATGCAGCAGCTATCGACTGGCCAACTTGTGTACCAATGCCTTGAAACTCGGGGATGGCAACAAACTGAACGCCTGTGTAAGGCACCTCGTCTCTGGTTGGATTGGCAGGGTCAGCGTTAAGTATTGCATCCTGGGTGAATGATGCAAACGGTGCCGCTTCCTGGTAGGTTTGTCTTGCGTAGGTCGATTTTCTTGTGCCCGGAGGCACCGCCGTCCAGCCTTCAGATTCGCCAACGAGGGTTACGTATTCCTTTGAAGTTGCCCACTGCAAAAATTGCTTGCCGGCTTCCGACTGTTTACTCGACTTCGGTATAGCCAACGCCCAGGCCCAGGCCCAGCCTGAACCGTTTTTTTCTGTGGCTACAGGCGCCCTGGTGAAACCTGTTTTGCCTGCCACCTTGCTGTCATCAGGATTGAAAATGTAGCCGGCAGCAGCGGTTGCGTCAATCCACATCGCACAATTCCCACTGGCAAACAATGCCCGGTTTTCATTGTGCCCGTTGGTGCTTGCACCCGGTGGGCCGTAATTGGTGAGCAGGTCTACATAAAAATTAACGGCTTTTGCCCATTCAGGTGAGTCGAGCTGGGGATTCCAGTCCATGTCGAACCAGCGTCCGCCAAACGTATTCACAAGCGTGCTGATATACGCCATATTTTCACCCCAGCCGGCTTTGCCGCGCAAACAGATACCGTATTGATTATTGGCCGGGTCGTGTAAAGTGGCTGCGAAAGACGCAATCTGTTCGTAGGTGGGCGCTGCCGGCATGTCGAGGTTGGCAGCTTCGAATAGGTCTGTGCGATAAAAGGTAAACGAGCTTTCTGCGTAGAAGGGAACGGCATACAGGGTGCCATCTATGGATAGGCTGTTTTTTACAGGCTCAAAGATGTCATCATAATCATAAGCTTCTCCCAAATCATCCAGCGGAAGGATCCAGTCCTGCTTGCCCCAAATAGGGGTTTCGTATGCACCGATGGTAACCACATCAAATTGGCCGCCATTTGTCGCAATGTCCGTGGTTACGCGTTGCCGAAGCGTGTTTTCTTCGAGTACCACCCAGTCCAGTTCAATGCCTGTTTCTGCCTCAAATTGAGGAGAAAGCCGCTGCATGATGATCATGTCTGAATTGTTGACCGTCGCGATTGTAAGCGCCTTTTCGTCTGCGCAGCCTGCAAGGCAGATGAACAATATTACGGATAAAATCGATTTCATTTCAAAATCTGAATGTGATACAAATGGGGTGCGCTATGATTATGACGCTCCAGCATGACCGGGGCATTTCGAGCATGAATACCCAAACCCAATCACCTGTCAAGTTCATGATTCACCCTTTTGACAGCATGTGTTAAGTAGTACCGGGGTTGGACTGTGAAGCCGTAGTTTACGGAATTTCTCTATTAGTTTTCTTGCAGCATTGTAGCAGGCTGATCCTTGTTTGGCAATGACTGATTACCAGGTTTTGTCAAATCTGAAGGTATAATCACTTTGTGCATGAGGCCTGGGTTTGGGGGCAAGATTTAACGCCAGGCAGATCTTTTTCATGTGTGCGATTTGCCGGCTGCAAGCTGCGCTACAGCTGTAGCTACGTTGAAAGATCGCTTCCATCCGCCTACCTTTAATTCTGATTACACAAGAAGCGAGGTACCGGACAAATACGAAATATGAAAGCGATTCAGCGAAAAGTACTACTCTTTTTTTTCATGCTTATCTGCGTTTGGCAACCGCTCCTTGCGCAAAATATCCCCGCTGACCGTGTCCTCGGAATCGGGGAGCTATCACAGGTCCTTGTAGAAGAAGTACAGCGTGAATTGGGCGATGATGGCATGCGTAATACGGCCATTTTAGCCAGTTATTTCCGACAGAAATTCGCAGAACGCTTCTTTTATGATTATCAGACGGTGGATGATCGCATGGCGCTGTACAACAGAACCTATGGGAAGGCGCAGTACCATCAGGATCGCGCGATGGATCATATGGGGAAGTTTGCCGGCGACACGCAATGGGTGCTGCCCTTTGATTACCTCAATGGTGATGCTGTGAATGCCTATGCGCTACGGCATCTTGCCCGGCAGCATAAAATGGTGGACGTTGCTTTTCATTATTTCAATGATGAGAAAAAGCCGGCGTATATCTCCTACTTCAAAACGCAGCAACAGTCGCTACGCGATGCGCTGCACGCCGGGGAATATGAAACGATTGAGGACGGCAATGGCGTCTATGAGGCGTTTCGGTCGGGATATCGCGTACTCAACTGGCTGTGGATACACAACCTGTTTTTGCAGGAAGATGCGTATGGTGATGAAGATCAGTTGCGCACAATCGCTTTGTTGCTTCAGCATGCTGAAGACTTGTATGAACGCAATGCACGATTTCGTTTTGGTAATCATCAGACCCGGGGGATGTCTGCACTTGCCATGTTGGCCATCTTGTTGCGAGACTTTGAAGGCGCCGACTTGTGGTTGGAACGGGCGATGCTTCGCCTGAGCGAACACCTGGATAAAGAAATTAACGGAGACGGATTTCAGTTTGAGCGCTCTGTGCACTACCACATGAGCGATATCAATAACTACTTCTATGTGTACCAGTTGGCCCAGATCAGCCAACTCGACGTTGATAAAGCATGGGAAGAAAAGCTGCGTACGCTTTTTACAACGCTTGCCAAAATAGCCTATCCCGACGGCAGCGCGCCCGTCTTGCAGGATGACACGGATAATCCCTGGGGGGAGACCAATGACATCGCCGGCGTCATGACCCTCGGCTATCTCCTGTTTGATGAACCGGAATTGGGATTCTTTGCATCAGACCGTGTTGATGCCAGTATGTACTGGTTTTTGCAACAGAAGCAATTGGATAAACTGGATAACATCGAACAACGCCGGCCGACCTATGGCTCGCTTAGTTTCCCCGATACGCACTACTACATAATGCGCGAAGGCTGGCAGCCGGATGACAAAATGATGATCATCAGCGCCGGCCTGGATAGCGACAAACCAGACCATCAACATGGCGATATGCTCGGGGTTCAGGCGATGCCGTATGGCCACCCCATTTTGCCCAACTATCAGGTGCGCTACTCGCTAACGGATTTTGAGCTGTTCAAGAACTCCATGGTGAAGAATGTAGCGCTCGTCGATGATGTGCTACAGGGCAGAGACTGGACATCCAATAAAGGTGGCAGTGGTTTTGGCAAATTTAGAACACTTCCCAATCCGCATGTAATTGCCTGGGAAAGCAATGATGCGTTCGATCTGTTTGCCGGCAGGCACGATGGTTTCGCACACATCGGGGTTGATTATCAGCGGCAGGTCATTTTTATCAAAGATGATTTCTGGTGAGCTGTATACATCGCTACAGCAGGGCATCGTGGATGGCGCTGAAAACAATCCGCCAAATTTCTACCAGTCGAAGCACTTTGAGGTCAGCAAATACTACATCCTCGACGAGCATGCAGCACCCCCAGATGTTTTGTTAATTGGCACACATACCTGGAATAAGTTGTCCGACGAACAACGCGCCTGGGTAACGCAGGCGGTAGCAGAGTCAGTTGCTTACCAGCGAAAGTTATGGGATGAAGCCACCACCGAAGCCCTCCAGAAGGTAGCTGATGCCGGTATTGAGGTCATTTATCCAGATAAAGCACCTTTTCGATCAGCCGTGGCGCCGCTGTATGAGTCGCTTGAAGGTTCGGAAATTGGTGGATGGGCAGATAAAATTATGAACCTGCCGCCTGTGCCCGAAGCCGGCGCAGAGGGAGATTCAACACTTAACCTTCCTGAGGTGAATTGATGGGAAGTCTCGTCAAGACCATAGACCACCTGCTACAACGTGTACTGGTGTTCCTGATGGCTATTATGGTAATAACTGTCACCTGGCAGGTTGTCACCCGGTTTGTATTGAACAATCCCAGTTCTTTGACAGAAGAATTAGCCACCTTTCTACTGATCTGGATTAGCCTGCTGGGCGGCGCGTATGCGTTTAGGGTCAATGCCCACCTGGGTGTTGATGCACTCACAAGAAATCTGACAGCCTCCAGGAAAAAAAAGGTCCGGTATTTTGTCAGCTTTTCAACGGTATTGTTTGCTGCAATCATATTCATTTATGGCGGCAGCCGGCTTGTGTACCTCACCCTCAAGCTTGAGCAATACTCCGCTGCCCTGCGCATACCGATGGGGTACGTGTACATTGTCCTCCCGTTAAGCGGCCTGTTGATGGTCTTTTATGTACTGGCGGAATTACTTCACCAAAATAAGTCTGCAGGTACTGCCAAATGAGCCCAGATGTCATCATACTCATCAGCGTATTTTTGCTGCTGCTGCTTGCCAGCGTACCGGTAGCTGTGGGCATTGGCCTCGCTACCATGCTGGCAATGTTGGCGACCGCTGATTTTGCTCCCGCTGCCAGCACCATGGCCCAGCGCATTGCAACCGGACTCGATTCGTTTACCCTGCTGGCCATTCCGTTTTTCATCCTGGCCGGCAACATTATGGGCCGCGGCGGTATTGCCCGCCGGCTCATCGAGTTTGCAAAAGCACTTGTAGGCTGGATTCCAGGCGGACTCGCCCTGGTTAATGTGATCTCAAATATGATGTTTGGGGCCATTTCGGGCTCAGCCATTGCTTCTGCCGCAGCTATTGGGTCTTTTATGCATCCCAAAATGGTCGAAGAAGGATACCCCGCAAATTACAGCGCTGCTGTTAATGTGACTTCGGCTACCACCGGACTGGTGATACCTCCCAGTAACGTATTGATTGTGTATTCGCTCGCCAGTGGAGGCGTTTCGATTGCTGCATTGTTTATCGCCGGCTATTTGCCTGGCATTGTCATTGGTCTGTTGTTGATGACAGTGGCCGGCATTATGGCAAAAAGAGGTGGATTTGGCGCTGCGGCACGCACGTCGATTGGTGACATCTTTCGCCGGTTTGGAGACGCCATTCTCGGATTGTCACTCATCCTGATTGTGATTGGCGGGATCGTCGCGGGCATCTTTACCGCAACCGAGGCGGCAGCCATTGCTGTTATTTATGCATTGCTCCTTTCTATGGTGGTGTACCGGGAAGTGGCTTTCAAAGACCTGTCTTCCATTTTGCTGGAAACAGTTGTCACAACGGCTGTGGTAATGCTGTTGATTGGCACATCGATGGGACTTGCATGGCTACTCGCTTATCAGGAAATCCCGCAGACCGTGGGGTTGATGCTGATCGAGTTGAGCGCTAATCCTATCCTGGTACTACTGATTATCAACCTTGTGTTGCTGGTTGTTGGGACATTCATGGATATGACGCCGGCCATCCTGATTTTTACGCCTATTTTCCTTCCAACCGCAGTGGCCATCGGCATCGATCCGCTGCACTTTGGAATCATCATGGTTGTGAACCTTTGTATCGGTCTGGTGACCCCACCTGTGGGTACAGTTTTGTTTGCCGGATGTGGGATTGCAAAGGTTTCTATGACAGATATTGTGCGTCCTTTGCTACCTATGTACGTGGCGATGATCATTGGTCTGCTGTTGATTACTTTTTTCCCGCAGATAACAATGTGGGTCCCAGGTTTACTAGGCTTGCTGTAACCGAAAATTGTAGCCATAGGTATTTGTCATAAAGAACAATGATTTGTATGATGTCGTATGTAAATCACCTTTATTTTGTCCGCTTTCTTCGAGTCAGGCCTTGCTAAATGCGGTCTGCATAGACGATCAGGACTTCAATAGCGTACGACGCAACTATGTCACATTCCTTTAAAGCAGTTGGGAAAGCCAAACTACTGAGTAAAACAGTAGAAGAGCAGATTGAGGGTGCAATACGGACGAAAGAACTTTCCCCTGGGGCGAAGTTGCCCACCGAGATGGAGCTGTGTGAACAGTTTGGGGTGAGTCGTACGGTGATGAGAGAAGCGTTGCGCGTGCTTAGTTCGAGAGGCTTGATTAGCATCGAAAAAGGGAGGGGAATGTTTGTCAATCAGATTTCCGTCGACAGCGTTACAGCACCGATGACGCTGTATCTCCAGATGAATCACGATTCTGACAACAAACTGCACGTTATTGAGGCGCGACAACTGATTGAGCCGGCTATTGCCGCGCAGTGTGCCATTCGGCATACAAAAGAAGATGCTGACCGATTGTTGAAAGATCACGATATGCTTATCGCAACGGCCGGCAACCTGAAGAATTTATCCAAAGTAGACATGGCCTTTCACCTGCACATAGCAGAGGCCACCCATAACCCCGTTATTCCGTTACTGATTAGCCCTATTCACAAGATGATGCCGAGCATCAAGGCGGCTGTTTATGAAGTTGTGCAGGAAGCACACAAGGCAGCTGTCGAATGGCATGAGAAAATTCTCAAAGCCATTCTTGATCGTGATCCGGATGAGGCTTTTCGTCAAATGACCGGTCATCTCGACATTGCGAAGGAGCATATCCTTAGCGTCAACGCCACGAGCGACGAGAAGGCTGCCTAATTTTCTCCTATATGTCCCGATCAGATATCGTCCAGAAAATAACCGAGTTGGCGGCTGTAGCCGTAATTAGAGCAGACGATGTCACCACGTTAAAGCGGATCGTGGATGCCCTGGTCGAAGGCGGGATTTCCGCACTGGAGATCACCATGACGGTACCGCGCGCGCTTGATATGATCGAAGAGCTTGCCCATAGCAAGGGCGATGAGATTCTACTGGGCGTGGGATCAGTGCTGGACGCAGAAACGGCTAGACTGGCAATCAATGCAGGGGCCAGGTACGTTGTAAGCCCGGTCTTCAAAAAAGGCATTGTGCAAATGGCACATCGCTATAATTTGCCGGCCATGCCAGGATGCTTTTCTCCAACCGAAATTTTTGAAGCGCACGAAGCCGGCGCTGATGTGGTGAAAGTATTCCCTGCCGGACAACTCGGGATGAAGTACTTCAAAGCCATCAAGGCCCCCATGCCACACCTGCAATTGATGCCAACGGGCGGCGTATCGTTGACAAACGCGTCTGATTGGTTAGCCGCCGGCGCCTGTGCGGTTGGCGTAGGAAGTGCCCTCCTTGATCCTAAGGCCATTGCTGCCGGCCAGTTTCAGAAGTTAACGGAAAATGCCCGTTTGCTCAAAGCGAACATCGCGCAGGCAAAAAACTAAACGCCGGCAAAAAACTAACTGCCGGCAAAAAACTAACAGTTGTACCACCATTTTCAATTTAAACCCCAGAATTGCGCTGTGAAAGTTGTTTCTTTCGGAGAGATTATGCTCCGCCTCTCTACACCAGGATTTACCCGCTTTGTACAGGCCCAGAGCTTTGACGCTACGTACGGTGGCGGGGAAGCCAATGTGGCTGTTGCACTCTCAAACTATGGCCTCGACAGCTACTTTGTATCCAAGCTACCAACGCATGAAATCGGACAATCAGCGGTTAATCACTTGCGCCGATTTGGGGTGAAAGACGATTACATTGTGCGTGGCGGAGACCGCGTCGGGATTTATTTCCTCGAAACGGGCGCAAGTCAGCGGGCTTCCAAAGTTGTTTACGACCGCGCCAAATCTGCTGTCAGCGAAATGGACGCCGATGAAGTGGATTGGGATACCGTATTTACCGGCGCACGCTGGTTTCACTGGACTGGCATCACACCAGCACTTGGGGTGAAAGCGCAAAAAGCCATTGTAGCCGCGTGTAAAGCGGCCCGGGCAGCCGGCGCCACTATCAGCTGCGACCTCAACTTCCGGTCAAAACTGTGGACAACCGACGAGGCGCAAGCCGTTATGATTCCACTGATGGAGTACGTCGACGTGTGTATCGCCAACGAAGAAGACGCTGAGCGGAGCCTCGGACTCAAAGCGGGCCATACCGATATCGAGTCTGGCGACATCGACGAAGCCGGCTACGTGCAGGTTGCCAAAACCCTGAAGGCCACCTATGGCTTTGAAACGGTTGCCATCACCCTGAGAGAAAGCTTCTCTGCTTCGCATAACGGCTGGAGCGCCATGCTCTACGACGACAAAGACTGCAAAACACCCACCCGTTCCAAACGATACGATATCAAACTCATTGATCGCGTTGGTGGAGGAGACAGTTTTGCCAGCGGGTTGATTTACGGCTTGTTGAGCGAAGCCTCTACAAAAGACGCACTCGAATTTGCTGTAGCTGCATCTTGTCTCAAACAAACGATTCCGGGTGATTTTAACCTGGTAAGCGCAGAAGAAGTGCGCAAGTTAGCCAAGGGAAGCGGTTCCGGGAGAGTGGAGCGCTGACGTTGCCTCAAGTTGTGTGGCCCCACCGTTCCTCCCCCACAGATATCCCCCATACCATGAGACACATTCTATTACTTGTACTCGCGATCGTTGTCCTGCCTGGTTGTCGGCCATCGAATCCTGGCGTGCTGGTTTCAAATACTGAAGAGCTGAACGAGGCGATTTCAAATGCTGAGCCAGGGACAGACATCATCATGGCAAATGGTGAATGGAAGGATGTCGAAATCCGGTTTGTTGGGAACGGAACGGCTGACAAACCCATCACCTTGCGGGCTGAAACGCCGGGCGAGGTGCTCATTCAAGGCCAATCGGATTTGAAGCTTGGGGGAGAATACCTGGTTGTAGATGGGCTCTCTTTTACAAATGGGGCATCTCCGTCCAGTGCTGTAATTCAGTTTTTTATTGATAACGAAACGCTCGCCAACCACAGCCGGGTGACCAATTGTGTCATCAAAGATTTCAACAAGGCGCAGCGAAACATGCAGGATTTGTGGGTGCAGTTTAAGGGCCGGCACAATCAGCTTGACAACTGCTATATCGCCGGTAAATCCAACCGGGGACCAACCATCCGGGTCGACCTGGCCGGCAACCCAAGCATCAACAACTACCACAGAATCAGCCACAACCATTTTGGCCCGCGGCCGCCCAAAGGTGGGCCAAGTGCGGAGACCATTCAGATTGGCGATAGCGGTACGTCGATGTCACCAAGCTATACCATCGTAGAAAACAACCTGTTTGACCGATGTAATGGTGAAGTAGAAGTTATTTCGAGCAAAACCAATTTTAACACCTTCAGAAATAACGTCTTTTACAAAAGCGAGGGTTCGCTGGTGACGCGGCATGGCAACTACGCTACCGTGGATGGCAACTACTTCATCGGTGACGACGCGTCGCCTCATGTTGGCGGGATCCGACTCATTGGTACAGGGCACTGGATTGTTAACAACTACTTTTACAACCTGCGCGGTAAAATCTTCAGGGGCCCGCTTGCGGTGATGAATGGCATTCCCCGCTCTGCTTTAAACAGGTACATACAGGTTACAGATGTTGTGGTCGCACACAATACGTGGGTGAACAGTACGTCGCCGTGGCAAATTGGTGTGGGGTCAAATATAGACCAAAAAGATGTGTTGCCGGCTTCTGAAATCCGGTCGGAAATCCCCATCCGCACATTGGTTGCAAACAACATTATATACAATACGGAAGGCGACAATACACCCATCCTCCGCTACGATTCCATCGATGGTATTGATTTTAAAAACAATGTCATCAATAATCAGGGTGTGGCATTTGACGGTGTTGAAGGGTTAATCGAATACGATTTTTCGTTAACTGAGCTGGAAGAAAATATCTGGGTGCCGTCAGCGGATATGCCTGATGTCGAAGTGTATGCAGGCTTTGATTTTGATAAGATCGACAGCGATCTGTTAGGGAATGCCAGGACTACCAACAATGCCATCGGTGCGACAAACGGTGTACACGCAGAAAAGCCAAATATCATGGATCTGGCGCAGTACGGTCCAGACTGGTATGCCCCAACGACCATCGGTGCTGAAGCGCCTGCAACACACGCGGTTGCTAACACCGATGAACTGAACGCTGCGCTTGCAAATGCTGCTGATGGGGATGTGATTACGCTTACGTCTGCCACATACGAACTCGCGTCATCACTCAAAATCAACAAACCGGTTACCATTCAGTCAGCGGATACAGCGAACAAGTCGCTGATTGTTTACGCAGGGGATACCGCTACGCCGGCTTTTGAAATGCATCCCGGCGGAGCGCTTCAGTTGAAATCGGTGGTGCTTGACGGGAACGGCAGGAACTATGCATTTGCCAGCCTCAAAGAGAATATGTCTAGCCTGTACAATCTGAAAGTTGAAGATTCAGAAATCTCAAACTTTGATTTTGTACTCAAGGCCTATAAGTTCTCTTTTGCGGAGTTTATCGAATTCAAAGCTTCGACCATCAGAAATAGCAACAATGGCCTGGAGCTCTCCGGTGAAGACGACGATAAGGGGGACTACAATGCAGAGAATATCTATATCGTAGACAGTACTTTTGACAGGGTTAATAAAAACGTGATTGATTACTATCGGGGTGGATATGATGAATCGACGGTGGGGGGTAATCTGGTTGTACGGGGGAGCACGTTTACGAATAGCGGTGCCGGCGAAGAAACCGGGATATTGATTAATACCTATGGCATCATCAACGTCGATATTTCCGAAAATCAATTCCGGAACAACGCGGTGAAGCTTGTTGCGCGCCTCTGGGGTGCACAGAACAATTCGCATACAGACAATGTGATCCAAAACTCTGGACAATTAATTGTCGAGCAAAATCTCCCGTTGAAGCTCGTGTACTAAAGTTCTTCCAGTGCATTGTAATTCTCCCAGATCTGGTTGACTACCTTTTGGAAGACTTCAAAATCTGCCTCGGAGATGTTGCGATGCCCTACGCTGCGCAGTTGCATCACCATGGGCAGTACCGCAAGCACCAATGCTTCGCCGGCTTCGGTGATCACCAGCTTGTATCGCTTCTGATCATCTACAAACCGCTCTTTGCTGATCAGGCCTTTTTTCTCCAACCCCGAGATTACTTTGGACGTGGCTGCTTTGTCGCGGTAGTTGGTTTTTGTGATTTCTGCTTGTGAGGCGTCTGGCCGGAGCTCGTAGATGCGCTGCAAAATAACCCACTGCTCGATGGAGAGATCGATTTCCTTTCTTTTGAATTGCCGCAGATACGAAAGCTGTACCCGCTTCAGCGCCCGGTCCATGTAGAACGCAAACCCGCCCGTTAAGTCCATACCCACTCCCTTGAAAATAATATAGCAAGCCTCATTTTGGTAGAAAATAAGCAATATTAAATAAAAAACAGGAGAGGCTAAACATTGTGAAAGGTTGAAGGTTCAACTATATTGGTTGAGGGTTCAACTATTTACAGGTTTTAGAAATGTGCCTCCACACAGCCCTGTATTTGCCCTTGGATGATAGGGCAGAACCGTAGTTGGAGTCATATTTGGTGTACGCGGTGGTGGTCCGGTGCTTAAGACGCAAAGCCGGCTACCGTCCTGATTCTTTCCGCATAGCTTAAGACGATAATATCATGACAAATACAACTGCTGAACTTCCCCAGGTTTTTGAAGGTGCCCAGGACTTTATGCCGATCAACGGCACAGATTACCTGGAACTGTATGTGAGCAATGCCCTGCAAGCCGCCCACTATTATCAGACGGCTTTTGGTTTTCAACCGCTGGCCTACTCTGGCCTGAAAACTGGTGCCAGAGACCGCGAATCGTATGTTGTGGTGCAGGACAAAATCCGCCTTGTGCTGACGTCGCCACTTAACAGCAACACGGCTATTGGCAAGCACATCGACAAACACGGTGATGGCGTAAAAGTAACGGCGCTATGGGTAGATGACGCCACTTATGCGTACGAAGAAGCGGTAAAGCGCGGCGCTACTTCTTTTATGGCACCGGTTACCGAAGAAGATGCACACGGGAAAGTTGTACGGTCGGGTATTCACACCTATGGTGAAGTGGTGCACATTTTTGTGGAGCGCAAAGACTACCGCGGTATTTTCCTGCCTGGCTATGAGAAGTGGGAGCCCTCATTCCGTGCTGAAACTGTTGGTCTGAAGTATGTTGACCATATGGTGGGTAACGTTGAGCTTGGAGATATGAACAAGTGGGTCGACTTTTATGCCAACGTGATGGGTTTCACGCAGATCATGTCGTTTGACGACAAGGACATTTCTACCGACTACACGGCGCTGATGAGCAAAGTGATGTCGAACGGCAACGGTAAAATCAAATTCCCGATCAACGAGCCGGCCGCCGGCCTCAAAAAATCTCAGGTTGACGAATACCTCGAGTTTTACGAAGGTGCTGGTGTGCAGCATATCGCCGTGGCGACAGATAACATCATCGAGACTGTGCGTGACATGCAGGCGCGTGGCGTTGAATTTTTGCGTGTTCCAACCACCTACTACGATGTGTTGTTAGATCGTGTTGGTGAGATTGATGAAGATCTCCAGCCGCTCAGCGATTTGGGTATTCTTGTAGATCGCGATGACGATGGATATCTGCTGCAGATCTTTACCAAACCGGTCAACCCGCGCCCAACGCTCTTTTTTGAAATTATCCAGCGCAAAGGCGCCCGCTCTTTTGGCAAAGGGAATTTCAAGGCGCTCTTTGAGGCCATCGAAAGAGAACAGGAACAGCGCGGTACATTGTAAGCTTTGCCGGCAAGGTTGTATTTTAGACTGTACGAAAAAACAGCAGATGATTACCTTTCATCTGCTGTTTTTCGTTTATCACTGATTAGTGAGTTAAGGGACTAGATCTGCAGGATTGTATGCACTGCACACCGTCATACCCAACTTGATTGGAACCACCGGGATGACGGTAGAGCCAGGGATGACGGCCCGGCATCACAGAAGCACAAAAACTCGAGAATCCGTAAACACAAAAGAACGAGCCTTCATCAATCACACTTAATCCGGTTTCATGTCCGCATCACACACAACACAACTGGCAGCAGCACTGGCGCTGGCGAAGCAAAGCATGACAGGCACCCAAAACACGTTTGCAGTGCATAATCCTGCTACACAGGAAGTGCTGGCGCAAGTCCCGAATATGGGGCAAGCAGAAGCGGCCAGCGCGATTTCAGTAGCATTGGAAGCATTTGACGATTGGCGCGGACGCCTTGCCGGCGAAAGAGCCGCTATATTGCGGGCGTGGCGTGATTTGATCCTTGAACACGAAGACATGCTCGCTGTCCTGGTGACGGCTGAGATGGGGAAGCCGTTGACAGAAGCCCGGTCAGAAGTCAGGTATGGGGCGTCGTTTGCTGAATGGTTTGCTGAAGAGGCAAAACGGGTATATGGAGATGTAATTCCAACTCACCGCAGCGATGCCCGGATCATAACCCTCAAGCAGCCCATCGGCGTAGTGGGAGCCATTACGCCCTGGAATTTCCCTGTGGCGATGGTGACGCGGAAGGTAGCGCCGGCGTTGGCTGCCGGCTGCACGGTGGTGTTGAAGCCGGCTGAGGCGACGCCGCTGTCCGCACTTGCACTGGCAACACTGGCGCAGCAAGCCGGCTTTCCGGCGGGAGTGGTGCAGGTCATCACAACAGATGCGCCGGCCGCTGTTGGTCTCGAACTTACCAGCAACCCGCTGGTCCGCAAAATTTCATTCACGGGTTCTACAGGCGTCGGGAAGAAGCTGTTTGCACAAAGCGCTGATACCATAAAGAAGCTCTCCCTCGAACTTGGTGGCAATGCGCCTTTCATTGTCTTTGATGATGCGGATATAGATGCTGCCGTTGCTGGCGCCATTGCGAGTAAATACAGGAACAGCGGACAAACCTGTGTGTGCGCAAACAGACTGTTCGTTCAACACAATGTTTATGACGCATTTGTTGAAAAGTACACCGCTGCCGTTAAAGCCCTGCGCATCGGTAACGGTTTTGAAGACGTACAAATTGGCCCCCTGATCAATACAGCGGCGCTTGAAAAGGTTGAGCATATCGTAGCAGATGCTCTTGCGCATGGCGCGCAATTAAAAGCCGGCGGAAAACGGGCCGCGCTGGGTGGGACGTTCTATCAGCCCACGGTCCTTACCGAAGCCTCGATGGACATGCGCTGCGCCACAGAGGAGATTTTTGGACCCGTGTCTCCAGTCTTCAGATTCCATTCGGACGAAGAAGTGATTTCAATGGCTAACGCCACGCCTTATGGGTTAGCGGCGTACTTCTTTGCAAGGGATATCGGCCGTGTATGGCGCGTGGCTGAGCAACTGGAATATGGGATGGTCGGGATCAACACCTCGGCTATTTCTACTACAGTAGCGCCTTTTGGTGGGATGAAAGAATCTGGTATGGGGCGGGAAGGCTCGAAGTATGGGTTGAGTGAGTACGTAGAAATGAAGTACCTCTGCATGGGTGGTTTATAATCGGTCATGTAAATAAAAAAAGGCCAACTGATTGCTCAGCCGGCCTTTTTCCCTGAGGCAATGAAAATCATTGCATTTCGAGACCTTCAAAATCACCCTCTCCACCGCGAGAAGAATTCTGACGCCGGCGGTTGTCTTTTTTGCCGAAGTTGTAGGTGAAGGAGAGGCCAATGCTCTGAGACTGGAATGAGCGGTCAATTTCCTGGAACGAACGTGTATCTTCACGCAAAACGTGGAAGCCCATCGTGTTAAAGACATCACGGATCCGCAAACTCAGGTTGGCTCTGTCTCCCATGAGCTTCTGACGCAGCGCAAGGTCTGCACTCTGGCGTGAGGCCATGCGGCCGTTTTCGATGTTCATTGGCGCGCGGTAGTAATACGAGAACTGCAGCGCCATGCCTGTATTCATTGTATAGGTTGCGTTGGCCCGAGATGAGAATCCTATCGCTTTGTTGGAGAGGCCCGTATCCACGCTGCTGCCATCTGTAACCACGCGGTAGACATTAAAACTCGCATACGCATTCAGCTTGCGGCCTTGTTTGTAGGTACCAATGATCTCGGTACCCCAAGAATTACTGGAATCGAAGTTCTCGAAAGTCAAGACCGAAACCCCGTCGTCTCGAAAGCGCTGGAAAAAGCTGATTTCGTTTACTGTGTGCCGGAAATAAGGGGTCAACGTAAGCGAAGTGGCGTCGGTAAACTGTGTGTAACTGAGTTCAAAAGCGTGGATGTACTCAGGCTCGAGGAACGGATTCCCCTGGCGGATAAAGAGTGGGTCTTCACTTGAATTAAATGGATTCAGCATGTTGAAGCGGCCGCCAGTTCTCGGGCGCTGGATGCGTTTGCTGTACGCCAGTTTTAGGCTGCGGGTCTCCGTGAATTCGTAGACCGCAAATGCACTTGGAAATACGCTGAAGTAGTTGTTGTCAAACGACTCATTGGTGTTTTCAAGCTCAAACGTGGTGAATGCTTGCTCAAGGCGTACGCCGGCCTGTAATCCAAAACGGCCAATTTTAGCGCCTAAAATCCCGTAACTGGCCAGGATGGTCTGGTCATAGATAAACGTGTTATTCCTATTTAGATTCGGAATAAGGAGGCCGGTGCCCATGTCGAGATCTTCCGTAAAGAACTCGCTGTCCTGCCGCTCCAGGTCACCTTTGAAGCCAACTTCCATTTTACCCGATTCACCAAAGGTCCGCATGTAATCGATACGCAAGGAGCCTTCCTGGTTGTTGTCTTTTTGCAGGTCGGATTGTTGTTCGGATAGGGCTGACTGAGAAAGGTCCGCCAGATCAAATACCATCTGATTGTATGTGCCGGTATCCTCTTCTTTTTCCTGCTCAAATTCCAGCTCAATATCGAGCTCGTTTTTGCCAGGCTCAACAATGCGTTTGAAGGCGAGGCGGTATTCCATTTCAACATCGCTTCGGTCACCCAGCGTCGAACGGTCATAGCGTTCGGTGAGTGCGCTCAGATTGTCTAGTTCAAAATACGACGTCAGGCCGTCTTCATCGCCTGAACGCGTGCTGAACGAGGTGGACAGATTTAGATTCGAAAGCCGGCCAATTTTGTAATCGATGCTGGCATTGGCATTATGTGACAGGCTGCTGCGAGAGTCGAAGCTTTCCTGGTCGAGTAAGCTAATGGGGTCGCTAATTCTGTTTTCGCTGAAGCGCCAGCCTTCACTGTCCCGTGAGCCATAGCGTGCACCGTACCCGGCAAACAGGCCGAGTTTTCCTTTCTGATACCCGATGTTGCCTGACGCACCATACCGGTCTGGTGTTGATGCATTGGCGGTGAAGCTACCGCTCAGGCCCAAGTCCTGGTTCTTTTTTAATTCAATGTTCAGGATGCCGGCCATCCCGTCGGGCTCGAACTTGGCAGATGGGTTTGGGATAACTTCGACTTTGTCGACCACTTCAGCAGGAAGGCCTTGAAGATAAGATACCAGGGCTTCGCCGCTCATGGGGGCAGGCCGGCCGTTGATCAGAATGGCCACGTTTTGACTGCCGCGCAGGCTGATGTTGCCTTCGATGTCTACCTCTACCGACGGAATGTTTTCGAGTACATCAGTAGCTGATCCGCCGGCGCTCACCAACTGGTCTTTGGTATTGTACGTGGTGCGGTCAATCCCGACTTCTACAAAATTACGATCAGCCGCTATTTCAACCTCATCCATCATCTGGGTATCTGCTTCCAACTCAATTGCCGCCAGTTCTGGGGCGAGGTTGCCACGCGAAATCTCTATATCAGAAACAACAGTTTTAACAAACCCGACAAAACTTACGTGCACATCATATTTACCCGGACGCAGCCCCTCAAGTACAAACGATCCATCAGGTTGAGTGATTGTACCAGTTACCAGGGAAGAATCTGAAGCCGTCCATAGGGCAACCGTTGCTGAGGGAACAGCGCGTTGCGTGTCGCGCTCAAGCACACGGCCTGAGATTTTGCCTTGTGTACGTTGTGCACGATCTGGACGTGTCTGTGCCTGCACCGGAAGGGCAATTAAGGTGCAAATTGCGAAAAGAAGGTAGCGGTAAATATGCGTCATTTCGAATCTGAAAAAGGTGCTTGCTCTGTAAGCCGGTAGCCAAGGGTCGTATCTATGTTCGACGAATCGCCCGAAAAGTTCAGGCCTCATTTTCCATTTTACATGTACTTAGCATCTCTTAACATTCCACTGCAATTTCTTAAAATTTGCAGGCGGATTAGGCCTATTCGATTCAACCTGAGCGCGAGATAACGACTGATTCCTGTCTCGCCCAAATACATGCTAAATCGTTAACCTTGCTGAACCACATCAATCGATTTAGCCGGGGGCATACAAAACCTGTTTCCCACGTAAGCAGACGCTATCTTTGGGGCTGCCGCAGGGGCAAATTGTGAGTCCGATTAACTTCAAGCGAGGTATCTATGCGAAAGGTTTGTATTGTTGGTGCATCGGGGAAACTCGGTAAGTACATGGTACAACACTGCCTGGAACGAGGATATGAGGTGGTTGGGGTGTGCCGGCCTAAAAGTGTCGGCAAGCTCGATGCCTATAAAGATCGCATGACAATTGTGCCGGGCGCCACCAATGATGTGCAGGTGATCAAGAAAGCAGTTGACGGATGTGATGGTGTCCTCACAGTGCTAGTCCCCTGGGGCGTAAAGCAGTATTCAACCGGGACGGCCCAGGCTATATTGGATTATGCCGCAACTGACGCCCGGCTGATTTTCTCGTGCGGTTGGCATATCACAAAGGATGGAAAAGACACGTATACCTGGACGTTGCGCGCGTTGGTGAAGGTTTTTGGCTGGTTGGCAAAGGTTGTGCGGTTTGCGGATCTGGACGATCAGGTAGAGGCTTGCCGGCGCGTGTTTGCAAGTAATACAAAATGGACCGTCGTCCGCGGCAGTGATCTTGAAGAAGGAGAAAGTGAAGGGCTACCGGTATGGAGCCAACACGTGGGTGATCCTATCCTCGAAAGCAATCGGACGCGCCGTATCGATTTTGCCCTTTTTATGGTCGCCGCGTTGGAAGATGATGCGCTCGTCCACGAAGCACCGGCGATTGTGAGCTGTCAGTCCGCCTCAGCGCTTGCACATAGCGCCTCATACTCGTAAACAGGAGTGTTCAGAAAAATTATTTATCCATTGTTCGGGGATATCACATACAAAACGCGTTTTAATAATTGTGCCCCGTGGCTTTTTGACTGTGCTAAAACGCAAGAGTTACAATCTCACATTAAAAACTGTGTACGTTCATTTCTTTTGCTTGCCCAAAAGAAACGAACCAAAGAAAAGGGCACCACCAAATAAATGCACGCTTTTATCGCCATACGCACAGGTCCTCCTGAATTTTATTCAGGAAAACGCTTCGATAAAAGCTCCCACCGCACATCGCCACGCATTTGGTGGACATCCACACACTAAATTGCTAAACACGAACTGAACTTTGCCAGCTACTATTTTTTCTGAACACCCCTGACTGGTAAAGCGTAATCAACCTTGTCTGAATAGCTGGCTTGCAAGGTCGATAAAATCTATTGCTACAAAATCACAATACGGATCTGGCTCCAGGTCTTGTTGTTGATTTGGACCGTATTCGGTCGTCCGATAGACAAACGCGGTTTTAAAGCCAACCGCTCGTGCAGCTTGCAGGTCGTTGTTGTGCGCCGCCACCATCATGATTTCTTCAGGAGGAAGGCCGAGGTGCGTAGCTGCAGTTAGATACACTTCGGGGTCAGGCTTGTAGTGCCTTGCAAGTTCTGCTGAAAGGATACAATCCCACCGCAAGTCTGCATTTTTTGCAATGTTGGTCAGGATGGCAACGTTTCCGTTTGATAATGCGGCAACGGTAAACTGCCGGCGCAAGGCATCCATGCCGGCCAGCACATCGGGCCACAAGTCAAGTCGGTGCCACACCTGTGTTAAATAGGTTTTGTCCGCTTCCTGCAGGCCTGAAATTTGAAATTTCTCCAGCAAGTCTTCCATGATCATGTGATGCAGGCCGTCGAGGTTGGTCCAGGGCAACTCGCCCGTGCGGACCCTATGCATCGAGGGCTCATATTGCGCGCGCCAGGTGTCTGCAAAAGAAACCCAGTTGGCTTCAATGCTGCGCTTTTTGCCCAGTGCAGCAGCTTCCCGAATAAGCGTTGTTCGCCAATCAGCCACGGTACCAAAAACGTCGAATGTCAGTGCTTTAATTTTCATGGTTGCGCCGGATTGTGTATTCGATCAAGCCAGGAGGACAACCCAAGCCCAATGGCTACCATCCTGACGACAAGCCCGGGGTGTGTTATATACCGCGAAATGGTTTGTTGGGCTGCTGCCGGGATTTGAATTTTCGTGTTTTTTGTGTGCGACATCCGCCCCGCATTTGCTGCTGCAAAAGTTAACATGGAATGGATGCAATCTGCAATAGTGCCCTGGTTTTGGAGTGGGGCAAAGGCTGCATGGGTTACGGCCAGGAAGCCCGGCCAGTGGGCAAGGTGACGCCAAACGGTAGCAAGGCCCGGTTCGTCGGGGGCCGCACCAAATTTGTTGAGTTCATACAGAAATTGCCACAGCTTTGGCGGGAGGTCGGCTTCTGTGGGCAGGCGGGGTAATGCAACGTTGGTATTGACTGGGTTTGTATTGGCTGATGAAAAGGCAGGGGGCGACGTTGCTGGTAACGCAGGCCCAATGGGTTGCGCAATTAAGGCAGACAGCGTTAGGAAGTTCAGGCTGTTGGATCGGTTGTATACGTTCAGGATTTGCTGAATGGAGGTACGGTCTCGCTGTGTAAGGCCGGCAGCTTCAAGCTGGGAAGGCACGAGGGCAGGAGGGATAGGCAGCGGGCCGGCTTTCAGGTCAAGCAGTATTTCCTCCGGTAATCCTGATTCGAAAATAGGTTTTGTGGCCTGCCAAACGGCTTCAAGTGCAGCCTCATCCGCTGCAAGAATGCGCCAGATCGAAGTCAACAGCGGCAGCCGCATCGTTTGCCTGATGTCCTCGAAGATCTCGGCAATGTTGCCTGTAGCGTCTTCTTCCGCGAGTGCGGATACAGGGTCGTGTTTAGCCATGGGCGTAAGGAGAGGCTGCAGCTGATTTGGTAAGCGAAAACCCACCATCAACAGTAAGCACACTACCGGTTATATAAGAAGCCATGGGGGAGGCCAGGAAGCAACAGGCGTGGCCCACGTCAGCCGGCCGGCCGGCTTTGCTGAGGGGGATGTCTGCTGTGGTATACATGGTTTGCTTGTCCGTGAGTACAGGCGCGGCCCAGTCGCCCAAAATCCAGCCGGCAGATACAATGTTCACGCGGATACCGTGTGGCGCAAGGTCTACAGCAGCCATCCGTGCCACTACATCGATAGCCGCGAGGGACGCGCCCGTCAGGTTGGTTTTTACCATCGGTATTTTGCCCACCACAGAAGACAGGAATATGATGCTACCTGCCTGCTGATTTGCCGCCATGTGTTTCGCTGCAGCCTGTGCTGCAAACGTGCTGTCAGCAAAGTTGACGTCAAACGCGGCGTCTATGTCCTGGTAGACATCAGTAGCTTCTCCTGCCATAAACGCTGCGTGTTTAAACCAGCCAGGACTGACGATGGCCGTATCAAACGCGTGTGCTGATAAGGTTTGCTGGAGCTGCTCGGGATTGTTTAATGTTACGGGCAACAGCGTTGCATCCGAAAGCGTCGCAGGTATCCGGGGTGCATCTTCACCAGCTTTGTAGGTAAGGATGAGGGTGGCGCCGGCTGCTGCAAAAGCTTCAGCAATGCCCCACATGATTTCATGTACCCCGCCCAGAAATAACACGGACTGTCCCTTGAAATTAAAAACGGATTTATGCGGTGTATTTGCCAATGCCAAGCCCCCCATCTACTGCAATAAATGCGCCTGTGGTATACGCGGCCTCTGGTTTGGTAAAGTAGAGCGCGGCATCCGCCATTTCGTTTGTGGTGCCGGCGCGGTGCATCGGAATGGCTGCTTTTTGGTTTTCGATGGCTTCTGCAGTTTGCAACTCGGGCGAGGTATCATTCATCGCCGTTTGCACCCAGCCAGGCCCAATGTGATTTACGGTGATGTTGTGCGGCGCAAGCTCAAGTGCAAGCGCGCCAACAAAAATGTGCTGCGCATGCTTGGTGCCGCCGTACACGGGTGTGATGGGGAAGTGGAGATAGGTTTGAATCGAGGACGTGACAATAATTTGCCCGCCTTCACCCTGCGCTATCATTTGTTTGGCTGCTGCTCGGCATACATACATGCTGCCTTTTACGTTGAGGGCAACCTGCTTGCTGAGGATGTTGGGGGTGATCTCAAGAAAATGCTGCCAGCGAATCATGCCGGCATTGCTGCATGCTACGTCCAGTCTGCCCGCCGTTGCGGTGATCTCCTCCATCATGCGATGCACTTCATCAGGATCCGTGATGTCAGCGGCTGCCGTGAAAGCGGATTGTTGCCGGTCTTGCAGGGTTTGGACGCGCGCTTTCAGCTCTGCTTCTCGCGTTGGCAGGTCATTCAGTGCTACCGTAGCTCCGGCTGCCGCCAAAGCCTGTGCGATGCCCCAGCCAATGCTGCGGTCGCCGGCAGCACCCGTCACAAGCGCAACTTTATCTTTTAAATGCATACATACTCCTGAATAATGCGGATTAAGGATGCCCATAATACCACGCAAACGGATGAGTACTCCGCTCGTCATACCCAACTTGATTGGGTACTACAGGTATGGCAGTGAGAAGGGCCTACCGGCTCCTACATTAGAGCGCCGGCCTCGTTTGTGTAGCCGCTTTGATCTCTTCAAGAAAGGCAGCCATTTCTGCTGCTTTCTCTGTCGTGGTTGGCGCGAGGTTGGTTGTCTCTCCGATATCTTCAGAGAGGTTATACAATTGCGGTGCCGGATCATTACCCAGTTCGATATCCGTTTGCTGATTATAGGCGCGTGCATCGCTAGGTTCAATGTATTTCCAACCTTGATGAATGAGCGAAAGGGTACCTGCTGCGTTGTGCTCGATCAGGTATTCGCGCCCGTCAGGATCTGTGCCGAGCAGTGTTGCCGTGGCGTCGAAGCTGTCCGGGCCTTCTCCTGCTGCCAGTTGCACGCCGGCGAGTCGGGTCAGTGACCCCATCAGGTCGACCTGCGAAACCAAAGCGTCAGACCTTGCCGGCTCAACCTCTGCCGGCCAGGAGAGGAGAAACGGGACCCGCGTGCCGGCTTCAAATGCGCTGTATTTACCACCCCGAAACGGACCTGAAGGGTTGTGGTCGCCAAGGAGTGTTACAGCCTCGTCTTCGTAGCCATCGTCGATAACCGGACCGTTGTCGCTTGTAAAGATGACCATCGTATTGTCAGCCAGACCTTGCGCTTCGAGGGCATCCAGGACCTGTCCGACGCTCCAGTCGGTTTGTAGAATCACGTCACCGCGCGGTCCCATACCGCTTTTGCCGACAAAGCGGGGATGCGGTACGCGGGGGACGTGGATATCATGCAACGAGAAGAAGAGGAAAAATGGCGCATTGTGTTCGCGTTCGATAAAGTCGACTGCACGTGCCGTGATGATGTCTGCCATGTCTTCATCCACCCAGCGTGCTGCGTTGCCACCCGTCATGTAGCCGATGCGGCTAATGCTATTTACAATGGTCATGTCGTGACCGTGGCTCGGGTGCATTTTTAGTAATTCAGGATTGGCTTTGCCAGTCGGATCAGTACCAATTGGGCCCTTAAAGCTTACGGTGATTGGATCTGCTGGATCAAGGTCGACGACACGGTGATTTTCTACGTAGACTGTTGGGACGCGGTCGCCTGTTGCAGGGATCAGAAAAGCTTCGTCAAAACCAATTTCCAGGGGCCCCGGTTTTATGTCGCCATTCCAGTCTGGCCCACCATCTGGCCCAAGGCCGAGGTGCCATTTGCCGACGACGCTTGTGGTGTAGTTGGCGCGTTTAAGCACATCTGGCAAGGTCACTTGATCCGGATCGATGATCATGGCTGCATCACCGCGTGCGATACCGGTGCCGGCTTTGCGCCATGCGTATTGCCCGGTTAGCAGGGCATACCGCGAGGGGGTGCACGTAGCTGAGGGGGCATGGGCATCCGTAAACAAGATGCCTTGTTCAGCAATGCGGTCGATGTGCGGTGTGGCTACGGCGGTAGCGCCATAACTGCTTACGTCTCCGTAACCCAGGTCATCAGCATAGATGAGTACTACATTGGGAGCTGTGGAAGAATTGTCAGTTGCACTGTCGGACGGCACTGCGCAACCTGCCAATAGCAGGAGGAAGACAGGAATAAGGCGACTCAAAGTTGGGGGGATAGTCAGATGCATATCAAATTTGATGGTTTTTGCTAAATTTAGGATATCTGATACAAATGTACACGATCTACATTCCCCGATATTATGATCACCTGCTCTCGCTACCTCGTCCTCCTGTATGGTTTGTTGTTGGTCGGGTGTGGTTCAACGACCTCCGATGCGCTTGACAAGCCCAATATTGTACTGATTTATATTGATGACCTTGGGTGGCGGGATGTTGGATTTAACGGCAGCACCTATTATGAGACGCCCAATATCGATAGCCTTGCGTCTGCCGGCATTGTGTTTACAAATGGATATGCGAACGCCCCAAACTGCGCGCCCAGCCGTGCATCCCTGATGACGGGCATGTATGCTCCGCGTCACGGTATTTATACGGTTGCTTCAGCGGCTCGTGGGAAAGCAGAAAACAGGAAAATGATTCCCGTTGAGAATGAGACAACGCTGGATCTAGATTTTGTGACGCTCGCAGAAGCTTTACAGGGGGCAGGCTATACGACGGGCCATTTTGGGAAATGGCATCTGGGCCACGAAGGCAATTTTCCTGAAGACCAGGGGTTTGATGTAAATGTCGCCGGCCATCACCGTGGCTCGCCGCCAGGGGGGCATTTTTCACCGTATAAAAATCCGACCCTTGATGATGGCCCGGAAGGAGAATACCTGACCGACCGTTTGACAGACGAAGCGCTTGCCTTTATCGAACAGTACAATGCCTCACCGTTTTTTCTCTACTTGACCCACTACGCGGTGCATACCCCGATTCAAGGGCAGGAAGATCGCACGGCAAGGTACCAGGAAAAGCCGGCAACCGATGACCAACAAAATGCAACGTATGCAGCCATGATTGAAAGTGTTGATATTGGGGTGGGCCGGGTACTTGAATCCCTGGACGCTTTGGGGTTGACAGAAAATACGCTGGTAATCTTTTATTCAGACAATGGCGGGGCTATTCAGGCAACATCCAATGCCCCATTACGCGGATACAAAGGCATGCTCTATGAAGGCGGCATTCGGGTGCCGTTGGCAATGAAATGGCCGGCAGCAATTCCAGCCGGCCAGGCAGATGATACACCGGTTATTGGCACCGACTTTTACCCCACATTTGCGCAAATTGCCGGGTTTGCGTTGCCGCAACAGAAAGACGGTGAAAGTTTACTCCCTTTGATAACCGGGGAAGGCAAACTGGGGGCACGCAATCTGCACTGGCATTTCCCTGCGTACCTGGAGAAAGCCGGCCCGATGACGGAGCCCTGGCGCACAACGCCGGCAGCTGCCATACGCAGCGGTGAGTACAAACTCATTGAGTTTTTTGAAGACAATCGCCTGGAGCTTTACAATCTTTCCACGGATCCCGGAGAATCACGCAACCTTGCAGCAGAAATGCCGGACAAAGTCGCTGCGTTACATAAAATGATGGAAGACTGGCGGATTGCAACCGATGCTGCTATGCCGACAATGAAACCGGAGTATGCTGACCTTTAATCTTAAGGGAGCCGGCGAATCCGAAGTTTGCGAAAGAGAATCGGAGCGCCTTCTGCTTCGAGGCACAGGTGCCCCATGGCCGGTGATGCGTTGTTGCCACCGGATACTTCTTCGCCATTGACCCAAAGCCTTACTTCGCCATTGATGGCGCGCACATAGTAATGATTCCATTCACCATGGCCCCGGCTCCGGTTAGATCGAGGGAAGCTGCGGACGCCATTGGGGGAGGTTGGGGGGAGGGGGGTGAGGCTTGATTGTCCTACCGGGAAAATATCGCCATTGGTTGAAAACCAGTCTGCTGTGTTACCGGATGTAGATTCATACCATGTGGTGTAGCCGTGGTCCAGCATCTGAATTTCTATGCCTTGCTTTGGCAGTTCGCCGGCTACCAGGGTATCCAGGGCTGAACGCGGGACCCAGGCAAACATACCAGAATTGCCGGCTGCCTGCTGGTGTTGCCATTCGATGACCATCTCAAAATTTTTAAACGTCTCGCGTGTACGGTACACCCCAATGGGTTCTCCGGTTGAGGCAAGGATACCGTTTTCCCAACGCCACGTATCAGCTTCACCATTAACTGGCGCAAAATCATCCGGCTCCAGGGTCTCCCAACCCGGGCTGGTGTCGTCTATATACGCCCGGTCTGTTGCAACTGGCACATCTGGTGATAAAAAGGAAAAGCCGAGGAATAAGAGGACGGCCACAAGGATCAAAAGGAAAAAAAGGTCGCGTTTCATGGGGGTGAGGGGGGTAAGAAGGCGCTTTACTAATTCATTTAGTTAGCAAAAAAGAAAAAATTTCCACCTGGCGGTTAACTATCGGAAAAAAAGTGCGATAAATACTCCTGTAGTACCATAGTAAATAGGTTGACCGTATTAATCCAGACGCAACCTGCCTACGTAAACATCACACGAACAAAAGGAAGACTTAAACCAGGTATTTAGACATGTTTGCCACAGAATTAGCCGTAACAGCCCTTGTAGCTTTCTTAGGATTGATGGCATGCATGACGTTATTGAAACCAACCAGGCGCACCTATAGATCATAAGCGATCACGCCTTTTATATATAGATAACCTCCCCCACCCGGGAGAAAGCCGGCATCAGGTAGTACACTGGTGCCGGCTTCGCTTTTTTATAGCTTTTTTTAGGGCGCATAGATCAGCTTGTCGACTAAATGGTGCGTTTGCTGCCCATCGTCGAGCTTGAGCTTGTACACATAAAGGCCGGCTGCCAATGCCGTTGGCCGGAAAGTTAGTTCGTGCTGGCCCGGTCCAAATGATTGCCCCGTTTGTTCGCTTACACGTCTGCCCAGCATGTCGAATACTTCGAAGCTTACGTTGACCGTTTGCGGCGTTTCGAAGCGGATCTGCACCTTGTCGGAGAAGGGGTTGGGGTAGTGTGGAAGCAATTTGGTGGCGTAACCCGGTGCTTCCTCATCAATACTTGTTGCCTGGATGAGGCGGAAAGTTATGCGGTTGACATTGTATCCTCCCGTTCCAAAGAACAGTTTGATGGTTTGCTCTCCTGCCGGAAGTTCGATATTCCGAATGGTAGTTGTTGCCCAATTTTGCCAGCCTCCAGTGTAGCCTACATTGGGTGTTGTCCCGAGGGCACTGCCGCCTTCAAGAGAAAGGGCAATACCGCCTCCGCCGCCTGCGTTATTTGTGGCCACCCTGAAATCAACATCATATATCCCTTGCTTTTCGATATTGACGGTGTATTTCAGCCACTCATTGTTCTCAATCCAGCCAACGTTGTAGTCAAATCCCTCCGGGTCAGTTGAGGCTTCGATGTCAACGCCGTCGTTTCTGTACTGACCGCCCGTGTTGCCTGTACCCGGTGCGCCTGTAACGGCCTTGGCATCTGTATCTCGGTATGCAAGCAGGTGGTTGCCATAATCAAAGTCTACAGCATTGATTTCACCTGGAATCGTGTGTGTTTTGAAGGGTTGGCGTTCCGTACGGAATTCCGGGTCAAAGAGTGCTTTCAACACGCCGGGGCGTACCGAGGAGGAATCAATTGCAAGGTTGGCCGCCAAATCAAACAATGCTTCCCGCGCAAAACTGGCAGATGGTTTGGTTGCATTGCCGTTCCAGTAGTCGATAATACGCTGGTAGCCCTCTGAAAAAGGCGCTGAGAGGGGGGAGGTGTGCGTATTGATTTTTTTATGCGTCCACCAGTTCCAACCGATGTTATTGCGTTCCATCAATTGGACAGTGTCGCTATACCACGGATTGCTGTTTTCACCAGATTCACCCAGCCAAAGCGGTGTTTGATGGGTATTGCGGATGTCAATCAGATATTGGATGGTGCCCTGGTCGGTTGGATTCCAATATTTGTGGAAAGCGTAGACCATGTTGTCATCAAAAGGCGGGAAGAGCTTGTCGAAGGTGGTTGCAAAGTAGTTGCCTTCGATGAACAGGATGTGGTTTTTGTCGACTTCTCGAATGGCATCGGTAAGTCTGACATACAGATTTTTTAACGCCTGTGCACCGTCGTTTATACTGTTGGGTGTTACAGGCTCGTTAATGAGGTCATACCCTATGATTTGGGTTTCATTGGCGTATCTACGCGCAATTTCGACCCAGATTTGCTCCGCCTGGTCCTGGTAAGGGACGGGCTCTGTCCAAAGCCGTGCCTCGCCATCGCTATCTGCGATGTTGTGCTCACTTTGGGCGCCAGGGAGTGCGTGCATATCGAGAATCACGTACAGGCCATAGGTTTTACACCAGGAAAGAAATTCGTCAATGAGCGCAAAGCCATCTTCGTTGAACGTTTCTGTAGCGGGATTGAACAGGATGTTGTAATGGAAGGGGAGGCGGATGTGATCAAAGCCCCACGCCGCGATCATCTCTATGTCTTTCTCAGCGACATAGTTTGCCTGGTACATTTTATAGAAAGTCTCCGTATCCGCCGGCCCAAGTACGTCCTCAATCATTTCGCGGATGGTGGTTGGTGAGCCAAACCCCGGCACGTGGAGCATGTATCCTTCAGGCATCAGCCAGCCACCCAGGCCAACACCCCGCATTAACACCGGCTCTCCATCAGGATTTACAATCTCGATGCCATCCGTCCTGAAAAAATCAGTTGAGCTTTGGGCAGATGCGGTTGAGGAAGCTGCACATAGGAGCAAAAAGATACAGCAATGCAATACGGTGCTGCACCATCTCTGGATGTGGATACGCTTTCGTAGATACATGGAAGTCTGTTCCTGGTTATTGAGTGGGTGACATCCAGTATACCCTTTTTTGTATTTGTAATCCGACCGACGCGCTCAAATTATACGAAATGATGGTTGAGCGCATCCCATGCGCCTGCCAAACAACTCAAAGCGGATCCTTGTCGCCTGAAAAGAAGGACGGTATGCGTTAGCCTGTAATTTTCCAGCCGTATTGCAGGAGGGGATGCACGTTGCCCATAAAATCAACAACTTCTTCCATAAACGCCGGCGTTTGCATGGCTTTGTCTTTTACCGGCTTTGCAATGGTAAATGACTTCCATTTCAAGTAGGGCGCAATGGGGGTATCAGCGTGTTCTTCATAGCCACGTGGCATGCGTTTAAGCTGTTCGTCGCTTTCAACCTCCAATCCAGCCTTGGCAGTCTGTTCAACCATTGCCAGGAAATCGTCCGGCTGATTTGCCATAGCCGCCCTGAACGCCCGGAGTGCGTCATTTTCGGGGTGCCAGAAGCCGGCAGCCAGGAAGCATTGACCCGGCTCGAGATGCACGTAGACACCACCGGGGCTTTTGCGCGTACCGTCACGCGATAGCACGGCCCCTGAAGCCGTTTTATAGGGCGCCTTGTTTTTTGAAAACCGGGTGTCTCTGTATATGCGAAACATGGCTTTCTTGGGTTGGGCTGTCAGTTGCAGTCCGCGGCCGGCTGCTTCGCGCGCGGCTTCGATCAGGAGGCAATGCATGGGCCATACGATTTCATCATCATAGGTGGCCTTGCGGGCTTTGAACCATTCTCGCTCGTTGTTGGCTGCGAGGTTTTTTAGAAAGGTAAACGCTGCCGGCTGAAAACCGGGAAATGGTGGAAGTTCTTCTTGCATGGACGTTCGTATATTCTAGTTATGCACATAATATACACATGTGTTGATAACCGTGCAATCTGTTTGGGAATCTTTGCCGTTTCCGAACAATTCCGGAAGCAGCTTACTTGTAGTTCCTGCCGTATTCCAGGGCCAGATAAGCCATGAAGCCGGTAGAGGTGCGCAGCACTTCCTCGTCTACATTAAAGGTAGGCGTGTGCAGGCCTCTGACAGCACCCAGGGTGTCGCTGTGAATGCCTACCCGGTAAAAAGAGCCGGGGATTTCATTCAGGTAGAAAGAGAAATCTTCGCTGGCAAACCACTTGTCGAGCTCTACGGTGTTTTCTTCGCCAACATACCGGTAGGCTGCATCGCGCAGAAAGTTGGTTGGTGTGTCGTGGTTAAATAGAGCTGGATAACCGACAACGATATTGAGGTCTACCCGTGCGCCGTGTGCGGCAGCTGTGTGTTCTACCGTGCGCTTGATTAACTCGTGCGCGTGAAAACGCCAGGTTTCGTCCATGGCCCGGAAGGTACCTTCCATCTGCACGGTTGTTGGAATCACGTTGGTTGCGCCGTCACCAATGAATTTGCCAATGGATAGAACGCTTGGGGCGTCGGGGGAGCAGTGCCGGCTGATAACACTTTGCAGCGCCACGACAATTTGAGAAGCTACATAAACGGTATCCGTATCCATCAAATGCGGGGCCGCAGCGTGACCACCCTGTCCGTGTACCGTGATGTAAATTTCATCGGCGGAAGCCATGTACATGCCATTGCGAACGCCAATTTTTCCGATCTCTAGACCTGGTTGTACGTGTTGTCCGTAGATGGTGGTAGGCGAACTGCTGTGCTGTGAGTCTGAGAGGGCACCTTCGGCAATCATGACTTTGGCGCCACCCGGTAACCGTTCTTCGCTGGGCTGAAAAAGCATTCGCACGGATCCATGCAGTTCATCCCGCATGTTGTTCAAAATCATGGCTGTGCCAAGCATTGAGGAGGTATGCACATCGTGCCCACAGGCGTGCATTTTTCCATCGTTCTGCGATCGAAAAGGCAGATCGTTTTCTTCGTGGATGGGGAGGGCGTCCATGTCGGCCCGCAGGGCGAGGGTAGGCCCGGGGTGTTTGCCGGTAATGGTTGCGACAACACCTGTTTTTGCGACACCACGTTGCATGTCGATGCCGAGGCCGGCGAGGGTGTCTGCAACGAGGTTGGCTGTTTCTACTTCTTCAAAGGCCAATTCCGGATTGGCATGGATCGTTCTCCGGAGGGTTACAACCTGGTCGAAATTTGCATCAACCAGGTCGCGAATCTTGTCCGTCATCGGTAAGCTCTTGCTTGGTACACAAAGGGGGCGGTGGTTAAAACCCAACTACAGCAGTTTCTTGCGCTTGTTGAGGTAAGCCATCAGGGCTGTGTCATAAGATTCTGCCGTATCCAGTTCGACAAAATCGATGTTGTAGCCGAGGCATTGCTTGCGAAACCGCTCGCTGAAGGCTTTTACTGCTTCAGCATAGTTTTGCTTTAGTTGCGCCGGCTGGAGAGAGATTTCCTCACACGTTTCCATATCCCGAAAAACCATAGGTACGTCAGGGAATTGGAAGTTACGTTCTGTGGCGCTTTCGAGCACGTGAAAAACAAGAATTTCGTGTCCACGGTACCGCAGGTGGCGCAGGGCTTTTAACAACGCATCGTGTTCGCCAATATTCTCGAACAGGTCGGTGACAACAACAACGAGTGAGCGGCGTGAGATCCGTTCTGCTACTTCATTCAGTACGGCGGCTGCACTGGTGCGGTTTGTTGCTTCAGGCGTCTGGTTGAGTTGCTCAAGCGTAACAAGAATTTGCCGCAGTGCACTGTGCGTACTCTTGGGCCGGATGAGGGTGTGTACCGTTTCGTCGAAGGCAATCAGGCCTGTGGCGTCGCGCTGCTTGATCATCAGATAATGTAGCGCAGCAGAAAGGTACGATCCATATTCAAGTTTCGTGAGTCCGCTCGAATGCTTGTACCGCATAGAAGGCGACGTATCGAGTACGACGTAGTGTTTGAGGTTGGTTTCTTCCTCGTATTGCTTCAAGTAGTGGCGGTCTGTTTTTGCAAACACCTTCCAGTCTACGTGCCGCAGTTCATCGCCGGGGTTGTATGGCCTGTGTTCTGCAAATTCAACCGAAAACCCGTGATAAGGGCTTTTGTGTAGTCCCGTGATGAAGCCCTCTACAATCAGGCGTGCCCGCATCTCCATGTTCTTGAGACGTGAAGCAACAACGGGGTCGAGGTAGCGGCGTGCAGTTTCTTGGGTAGCCAAAATGAAGCAATTTATATAAACAGATAGCGCAGGGGGTACGCGAAGATTAAAGGATGGGTTTCGCGTAGCTGCCCCTGCACCTCAGGAATTAAAGATGCCGGTCCTGTTTATTTGTTTGCCGCCAAAGCCTCCTGGTCTGCATCTGCAGAGACGCGAGGTGCTGAGGAAAGCAGAATCCAGCCCAAAATGCCGCTGACGAGTGAGGCTGATAGAATTGCCATTTTAGCGATCTCTAGTGTCGCAGCATCTTCAAAAGCAAGGTTGGCAATGAAAAGCGCCATTGTGAATCCGATACCGGCCAATGCCCCTGCGCCGGCAATGTGCCGCCAGGTAATACCGGTTGGCAGCTCGGCAATTTTGGTTTTGATGGCAAGCCAGGTAAGCGAAAAGATGCCGATCGGTTTGCCAATGAGGAGCCCAAGGAAAATACCCCAGAATACCATGCTGCCTCCCACGCTGCTTATCGCTTCTCCCGAGATGGCAACGCCGGCATTGGCGAGTGCAAAGATCGGCATCACACCAAAAGCAACCCAGCCGTGTAGCGCATGCTCCATCCGTTCAAGTGGGGTTTGTGCTTTTTTACTGGTTTCCTCTACATAATGAATCACTGCGCGTTGATCAGTCCCTGTACCAAGTTGATCGCGAATAGAGCGTATGAAATCCAGGCTCTTTTCGAGGAAATCTTCGGTATTCAGCTTGGTGCGGGTTGGAATGGCGGTTGCAAAAAGGACGCCGGCTACGGTCGCATGCACACCTGATTTCAGAAACGCCACCCAGGTAATAATCCCAAGGATCACATACACGGCCGTCCGATGAACACCGAAGCGATTCAAAATCAGCGCCAGGATGTATGTACCAAAACCAATAGCGAGACTGAAGAATGAAATTTTTGCGGTGTAAAATATTGCGATGACAAGTACCGCCATCAAGTCGTCTACGATAGCGAGTGCTGTAACAAATATTTTGAGTGCCAGTGGGGCACGGCTACCAAGCAGTGCCAGCACGCCAATGGCAAAGGCAATATCTGTTGCCATCGGCACGCCCCAGCCGTTGATGTCTACACCGTTCAGGTTCAACAAAACGTATATAAGGGCCGGAAGCACAGCGCCTCCTATGGCCGCGGCAATGGGTAAAGCTGCTTTTTTTCGCGTTGACAATTCTCCGCTCAGCAACTCGCGCTTGATTTCGAGGCCTACAACAAAAAAGAAAATTGCCATGAGCCCATCATTGACCCAGAGCAGCAGGGGCTTGCTTATTTCTGCAGCACCAAATCCAACGGTTACATAGGTTTTCCAGAGGGCTTCATAGGCGTCAGACAGCGCTGAATTTGCCCATATAAGCGCAACGACAGTGCTTACAATGAGGAGGATACCACTTCCTGCTTCTGTTTTGAAAAACTCCTGGAAAGGACGCAAGCTAAGTAAGTTTTGCAGCCTGGTAGATTTCATTTTAACAAGGATTGATGGATGGTGTGGGCAACAACGGTGGTATGGTTTATCCTGCCATCAGGCATCGGATCTTTTATACTGCTGATAGAGGATCTGTATATCCCGCGGCTCCCCAATAATTGTCAGGCGGTCATCGGCCTGCAATACAGAATCACCATGTGGAATCAGGATAGATCGTTCGCGCCGGATAAGCACAACAAGTGCGCTTTCTGGTAACTCAATTGTGCGCAGCATTTTGCCAATCAAGTGTTCAGATGGCGCCTCTTTTTCGATCAGTAGCGACAGGAAGCGTTCATCGCGCAACAGGATTTCTTTGAGCGATTGCTGATTATGTGCATCGCACCAATCAGATATAAACGTTTCAGAGTCAACACAAACAGCAAGCTGGGCGAGCATGCGCAGGTGTTGGCGAGCATTTTCCTCCTCGCTGATCAACATGAACAGGGCGTGTGTTGGCGGATCGTCTTTGTAAAGGATACCATCGTTGGACCGCACGATAAGCAGTTGCGGGTGCTCGATGCCCGGCAAATGCATGTGCGGCAACGCCACACCTCTTGCGATAGGCATCGGGCCAAGCTGCTTCAATTCTTTGAAATGGGTTTTTAGCTCTTCTTGCCGGTCCGGCATTTTAGCTGTGAAGACCTCTTCAAGGGTATCCATAACCGACTCAAACGACTGCTGGCCTTCTTGCAGGTCTATAACCTCGGCTTCGGCAACAACTTCTTCAAACGGATCTTCACTGCGGAGTCCTTTTTCCTTGAGGATGGAACGGAGTTCAACATCGAGGTCCTGGTACACGCGTTCGCCGAGGCGAGCAAACCAGTGGTAGATTGCGCCGTCACGCACAACGCGTTTGCGCGCATAGTAGTGGAACCAGATCAGGCAGAGGATGATGATGCCGAGCGTGAAAATAATAGCCAGCCAGCCCATCGCAACAATGAGTACCAGCGAAGCAATCATGCCGAAAATCTGCATCCAGGGATAGAGCGGTGATTCAAAGCCGGGGTCATACGCCGTGATTTTGCTTTCGCGCATCACGATGACGGCAAAATTGACAAGGATGAAGATGAACAGTTGAAACGCACTGGCAAGCTTGGCAATTCCTTCTTCGTCGAGTGCGATGATAAAGAAGATGATGAGCGCTGATGTGAGCAGGATGGCTGGAACGGGAGTCTGGAATTTGCCGAGACGCGCGAGTGTGGTTGGCACGAGGCGGTCGCGTGCCATGGCAAACGGATACCGCGATGCGGCAAGGATGCCCGCGTTACCCGTAGAGGCAAACGCAGCCGTAGCAGCAATGACAATCAGGAGCAGACTGATTTCTGGTGTTGGCCAAAACATAAACTCCTTTGTCGCGGATGCCACTGGCGTCAGGTCGGAAAACAGCGCCCCGGGTTCCATAAATGCCACGATAATGAAGATGCCCACTACATAAATTACAGTCGTTGTTGCCAGCGACAGAATCATGCCGAGGGGGATGTTGCGGTCGGGATTGTCTACTTCTTCAGCGACGCTGGCAACCTTGGTAAGGCCGGCGTACGAGACAAAAACAAAACCCACGGTGGAAAGAAGGCCGCCTACACCAAAAGGCATGAAGGGCGAAAATGTGCTCTCAAGATCAATTCCTGGCGATGGGCTCGTGAGGCCCAAGACGCCTTGTGCAATAAAGAATACCAGTACCGAGATAAGCACGGTAACGAGCACGCGCTGCAGCCCTGTTGTTTCTTTGGCGCCGAAAATATTGAAGCCCATAAAAGCGACCGTTAGCGAGATGGCTACCGGCTTAATGGGCAAATCCACGTAAATGGTCAGGTAGGCGCCAATACCGATAAGCGCAAATGCCGTTTTGAGGACAAGGGCGAGGTACGTGCCCAGGCCGCCTATCGTGCCGGCCATGGGGCCGAGTGCGCGGTCGAGGAAGTAATACGTACCGCCCGCACGGGGCATAGCTGTGCTAAGTTCTGCCTTGCTGAACATGGCCGGCAGGATAAGGATACCCGCAACGGCGTAAGCAAGTACTACGGCAGGTCCGGATTTGGCAGCTGCCAGCCCGGGGAGCAGGAAAAAACCGGAACTAATCATTGCGCCCGTACTGATGACGTATACGTCAAACAGTCCAAGCTCTTTTTTCAAGCGGTTTCCTTTGTCTTTTGACATGGGTGTCAGGGGATATACAGTTTGGTAAAAAAGGCCACAGCACTAGCTTGCTTGTGTATGGTAGTATACACGACCAGCCACGATGTAGTACTATTGGTCTGGAAAGATCCCGCACGCGTGCAGGATTGTTGAAGTTTATACATGCCCCCTTTACTGTGAACTATCAGAAGTGTCAGGAAACAACGAGCCGGCAATGGGTGGGTCTCGGTGGCGTTGGGCATCGGATTACACCAATGCGTCATCAAGTGTTGCCGGATAGAAGACGAATGGAACAGGTGCTAGCTACGTTCAGAGAGGGTGTGGCGGAGGGCAAGCCATGCTTTTTTATTACAGGACGTTCTGTGGGTCCAGGGAGACGCTATGGTAAATCTGCTATACAAAATGGTGGCAGGAAATCTCCGTGCTGCGAAAATTGAATCGGTATACGTGTTGAGCCACACGTTGTGCCCGCTAATCTAAACATTTTGGGTGGTTCTGGCAAACATATGCGGGCGATATACGTGTACGTATGCCGAAAATCGGGGAAAGCAAATTTCTTGTATTTCAATAATCGAAATTCCTTAACTTTTGGGCATGGAGCCGCAAGATCGCATTAAGGCAAAGTTGATGGATGCGAACGATCTGGATCGCACGCTTGAGCGGATGGCGAGGCAGATCGACGAACTCATCGACCCGGCTGTTAGCTCGGTAAACGATTTTGCATTGATAGGTATGCAGACCCGCGGGGTCTACCTGGCAAAGCGTTTGCAGGAAAAGATTCGCGCCATTGAGGGCGTTGAGGTGCCATTGGGCATTCTCGATGCCACCATGTACCGCGATGATTTTCGGTTGCGTTTGAAACAGCCGGCTGTACGCGCTACTGATATCCGTTTTGACATCTCTGGCAAGCACGTTGTGCTTATAGACGATGTCATGTATACGGGCCGAACAGCGCGCGCTGCCATGGATGCGCTGATAGATATGGGGCGGCCGGCTTCTGTTAAATTTCTGGTGATCGTCGACCGTGGACTCCGCGAACTACCTGTTTATGCGGACATCGTCGGACTCCAGGTACCCACTTTTCCCGGTGAAGAAGTTCGCGTGCGTCTCAATGAAATTGACAAGCGTGAAGGGGTGTGGCTCGTAGAGACTCCGCGTGCACAATTGCGAGGCACAATGGATCAATGAATCGTTCATTCTTCCATCCTGCTCCCCTGAAGCCGGCTCTTTTTAGAAGCAAAGGCGTGGCCCTCCCTGACAGGCCCGAATCCTTTTCTTTAACCTAGGATAGCGGATTGATGGCGGTAACGGTAGATAAAAGCACCACGAGGACCCTGACCTCACTAGAGCATCGTCATTTATTAGGTTTATCAACGTACAGCGAGGCTGAAATTCAGCTCATTCTCGAAACAGCACGTCAGTTTCGTGAAGTGTTGGAGCGGCCGATCAAACGTGTGCCAACGTTGCGTGGTATCACGGTGGTGAACCTATTTTTTGAGTCCTCAACCAGGACGCGTATTTCGTTCGAATTAGCAGAAAAACGTCTTTCTGCAGACACTGTTAATTTCTCTGCAGCCGGCTCCTCAGTTTCCAAAGGCGAAACCCTGAAAGACACGGCACAGAACATTGAAGCCATGAAAATAGATATGGCTGTCATTCGCCACCGATCTCCAGGTGCAGCGCATTTCCTCACGCAATGCGTGGACTCCGTTGTACTCAATGCCGGCGATGGTGCGCATGAACACCCTACCCAGGCTTTGCTGGACATGCTTTCAATTTCTGATGTCTTTGACTCTTTCAAAGGGCTCAATGTGTCAATCATCGGAGACGTTACGCACAGCCGCGTTGCCCGGTCAAATATTTTTGGCCTCACAACCATGGGGGCGAACGTAACGCTCTGTGGCCCCAAAACACTGATCCCGTATGGTGTCGAACAATTGGGCGTGCGCGTAACGCATAACCTCAATGAAGCACTTGAAGGCTGCGATGTTGCGATGGCGTTGCGGATTCAACTCGAGCGCCAGGGGACCAGCTTGTTTCCAAGCCTGCGGGAATACCACAACCAGTTTGGCATTACTGCCGCCCACCTGATCCAGCATCCGGATTTAATTATTATGCATCCTGGGCCAGTAAACCGTGGTGTTGAACTTGCCAGTGATGTTGTAGACCATGAGCGGGCCATCATTCTCAATCAGGTGACAAACGGTGTGGCTGTGCGCATGGCTGCGCTTTATCTGCTGAGCGGCGCTGCTGCGGGTTAATTCTGCCCGCACAATGGTCGATACCCAGTGATGATCTCCTCACTCATCACAAAGCACCATGTTGCCGGCAGCTCCTTCGTTCCAATCCAGTCTGGCTGCCCGCGAGCAACTCGTATCTGCTGCGTTGTTTGACGCAACAACAGACGCTGTTTATTTGCTCGACCCAAACGGCAAGATTCTTTGCTGGAATGCGGCTGCAACTGCGTGTTACGGATGGTTGCAGGAAGAAGTCATCGGCCAGTCCGTAGAAGATCTATTGTATGGTGCCGAACAAGATGCCTACCATCTTGCGTGCACCGGCTTACAGGCGCAAGGCCGTTGGCAGGGCGAACAACGGCAACTGACCCGCGCAGGCAATGAAGTGCTTGTCTTTAGCCGGTTTTCTTGGCTCAATACCCCCAGTGGCCGTTGTGTACTTGTAGTCAATACCAATGTTACGCAGCAGAAAGCCATTGAAAGTCGTCTCTTTCAATCGCAGCGCATGGAAAGTCTCGGCGCACTGGCCGGCGGGCTGGCGCATGATATGGGGAATATGCTTGGCTCTGTACTCATGCTCCTCGAAGGCTTGCCCACTGAGCTCGAACCTGCAAAGCAGCAATTGCACATCCAGCAGGCTGTTGATGCCGCGCGAAAAGGCATCGATATGGTAGAGCAGATGCTGGTGTTTGCAAGTGGCGGCGCTGGCCGGCAGCATACCCTCGATACGGGCGCCCTGCTGGCTGATGTGCTTTCGCTGTTGCAATCCGTATTGCCCGATGCTGTACGCCTTGATTTGCGCATTACACCGGGTCTGTGGTCGTTGGAAGGAGACCCTGTGCAACTGCAGCAAGTGCTCATGAATCTCTGCCTGAATGCCCGCGATGCTATAGTTGAGGAGGGTGTTATTCGTATCCGTGCGCATAATATTACGCTCGAGCAACCAAGACTACTGGGAAGACAGGTGGTGCCGGCCGGGCATTACGTCCTGTGCTCTATCGCCGACAATGGGCAAGGCATTTCCCGCGCCAATCTGGATCGTATTTTTGAGCCGTTTTATTCGACAAAAGAAAAGGGGACCGGCCTCGGGCTCGCTACTGCCCTCGGGATTGTCACGCGGCACGAAGGGTTTATGGATGTATTAAGTACAGAAAGCCTCGGTACAACCTTTAAAGTTTATCTACCGGCCCTCGCGCCGGCCTGCGTACCGCAAGTATCAAACATCCTCATCCTCGATGATGACCCCGTTTTTCGGCGAGGACTGGCTTCTTTGCTTGTGTCAATGGACCTGTCAGTATCGGAGGCGCAAGATGTCGCCAGTGCACGTCAGGAGTTGCGTACGGCAGCACCCGACCTCATCATGTGTGACCTTCGGCTGGACGACGAACACGGCGGCGCCTTCCTTTCATGGCTTAAGGCACACCCGGTTTTCAAGACAATTCCGGTTGTTGCCATCAGCGCCGGCCCATTTCCGCTTTTGATACAACAACAGGCAGACCATACGCTCCGAAAACCATTTGGCGTAAACGAACTGAAAGCCCTGCTCCTGACCATTTCTCACAATCCATAATCTAACAAAAAAGGGCAATGCGTAGTGCACTGCCCTTGGCGTAACAGAATGTGTACGAGACCGCAAAGCGCTACCGATCCGCGATAGGCGTATAAGACCGCAAGTTGGGTCCAGTATAAATCTGCCTTGGACGGAAGATGCGTGTTGCAGGGTCGTGTTTCATTTCTTTCCACTGCGCAATCCAGCCTGGCAGCCGGCCCATGGCAAACATCACCGTGAACATTTCTGTCGGGATGCCCATTGCCCGGTAGAGGATGCCGCTGTAGAAATCGACATTTGGATACAACTTACGCTCAACGAAATACTCGTCTTCCAGCGCAATACGTTCCAGGTTTTTGGCGATGTCGAGGAGCGGGTCGTCAATACCCAATTCTTCGAGTACGTCGTCTGCCGCTTTCTTGATAATCCTGGCGCGGGGGTCAAAGTTTTTGTAAACCCGGTGGCCAAAGCCCATCAGACGGAACGGATCTTCTTTGTCTTTTGCCTTCGCCATGTACTTGTTGTAATCGCCGCCATCAGCAACAATCATTTCAAGCATGTTGATCACCGCCTGGTTTGCTCCGCCGTGTAGCGGACCAGAAAGGGCGCTGATGCCGGCTGCAATCGTGGAGAACAAGTTTGCTCCGCTACTGCCTACAAGGCGCACCGTTGAGGTACTACAATTCTGCTCGTGCTCGGCATGCAAAATCAGCAACAGATCAAGCGCGCGTTCAAGCGTTGGCGAAATCTTGTATTCCTCAGAAGGCACCGCAAACATCATGTTGAGGAAGTTGCCCGGGAAGCTCAGTTTGTTCTTTGGATAAACGTAGGGTTGTCCAACTGATTTTTTGTGCGAAAACGCAGCGATGGTATTCAACTTGGCCAGCAACCGGATGATGTTCAACTCAACCTGTTCGGGGGCATCAGACTCCGGATAGAAGGTTGAAAGCGTTGCAACCATCGCAGAGAGCACACTCATTGGATGCGCTTTTGCCGGGTAGTTTTCAAAAAACTTCTTTAGATCCTCGTGGATTAAGCTATGGTGTTTGAGGTCGTGCTCAAATTTTTCAAGCTGCGCCTTGTTGGGGAGTTCACCATAGATAAGCAGGTAGCTTACTTCCACAAACGATGAGTTTTCTGCAAGATCCTCGATGGAGTAGCCGCGATAGCGGAGGATACCTTTTTCACCGTTAATGAAGGTGATGCCACTCTGGCATGAGCCGGTACTGCCAAAGCCTACATCGAGTGTAATTGCTCCTGTCTTTGCCCTTACGTGGGAAACGTGTACGCCAACCTCGCCCTCGGAGCCAACAACTACAGGCAAGTCTAGCTCCTGATCTCCAATTGTAAGTTTTGCAGTCTTCATATGCTGATTATTTATGCTTCGTTACGCTTTATCTCTGTCTTTCCATATTGGTTGTTTTGTCCAACCTTGGGAAACGTGGTAGGGTCCACCCTTGTGGAGAAAATCCCTCGTATTTGAGGAGATTTTATGGAATTCTTCCGGAAAAGATCAATTCTATCCTAAACGAAAGGGTGATTTTGTTGCATACTATTTGCAAAGACAAGATCAACCGAAGAATTTACACGGTAGGTCCACATCATGACTGTAACGCGGAAGATTTTTCTTTTCCAGGCGAGTATTCTGACTGTTGTGCTTTGTCTTTTTGGGCTGGCTGCAGAATGGGTGGCCGTGCCTGCGTCAGCGCCGGCTTTGCCGGTGGAGCTGGATTCCAGAGAAGAGTATCGGATAGAACAACAAACTTTTCAAGCTGTGCTATCCGATTGGATGCCGGCGGTTGTACAGGTCCGCTTGCTGAAACACAGGCATTTTGGTTTTGGGGCCAAGTACTTCGAAGACTTCTTCCTGCCTGAAAATTTGCACAAACAGCAAACATCGTTTGCAGACGACCGCATGGTGGGCAGCGGTGTGATTTTTCGCCAGGATGGATTTATTGTTACAGCGAGGCATCTGGTTGCTGATGCTGACGAAATTCACGTGGTGCTGCACGATGGTACAAGGCTTCCTGCCATTGTTGCTGGTGTCGATTTACGGCTGGACCTTGCTTTACTGCAGGTTGCTGCTACCGGGCTGCCATACAACCGCCTGGACAACGCAACCGCTGTGCGTGCCGGACAACTGGCGTTTGCCATTGGTTCACCCATGGCGCCCGCATTCAAGAATTCGGTAACAATGGGGGTTGTTAGTGCTGCGCCGAAAGCCACACAAGACACCACAGGTGCCTTCTGGCTCACCGATGCGGCCCTGAACCCGGGAAATAGCGGCGGCCCCTTGTTTGGTAGTGACGGTGTGTTTTTGGGGCTTGCGCAGGTCCCTTTTACCGATGATGGGGTAGAAACCGGATTGAAACGGGTACTGGCTGCGCCACAAGTTTCTGTAGCTGTGCACCGCATGCTGGCGCGTAGCGCCGCCGGCAAAGCACAATTAGGCATCCAGTATGAGCCCGTGGCTGCGCGGCACCGGGGTGCTGTTGAAATTATTCAGGTAGAACCCGGGTCTTCTGCCTCTGAAGCGGGGTTGCGGCAAGGTGATATTATCCTCGCTATCAACGGGGCCCAACTTTCAAACGAATACGAATTGACGGAAGAGATGGCCGGCCGCGTGCCCGGTGAAGTGATAACGTTGACGATAGAACGCGGCAAAGATGCGATAAGTATGCAAATTCGTCTTAAAGCCGCCCCCCAATCCCGGCCGGCAGCCTTGCAAGGGAGTTTGGCCGACGACGTGATTTGGCCTGCATTGGGGATACTAATCGATGCTATGAGCGTGCCACTGGCATACGATCTCGGTATTCCTGCTGAGCAAGGCGTTGTTGTGCTCTATGCAGACCCGTCGCGAAAAGCTTATCAAGAGGCCGGCATCAGAAGTGGTATGGTGGTCGTGGAACTCGATGGGCAACCTGTGGCAACCCGGGCAGATTTTGTGCGCATCTTTGCACAATTAAAGCCGGGCACCTTCGCGCGCGTTAAAATGTACCGGGCCCATTCGTTAGATCCTGAAATTACTGCAATTAAAAGATAGCACCCGCGCATATTCTTGTCGGGGCTATTGTTTTGCCGGCTGCACCGTCTCCAAGTGGCAGAAAATAAAAAAGCCCAACGCCAGTAGAACCAGCGTTGGGCTTTTGCATGTCGTCTGCCTTGGCTTATTTGAGCAGGGTCACCTGCTGGGTTTCAAGGAAGCTTTCGCCCTGAACCTGAATCAGGTAAATGCCACTTGGCAGGGTGCCAGCTTCGAAGCTGAACGTCTGCTCTTGCTGCGCAGCCATGGTGCCATTGTACATGGTCTGTACGTGCTGTCCGAGAAGGTTGTACACGTTGATACGAACCTGCTGAGTGGCAGCAACAGAAAGCGAGAACTGCGTCTGCGGGTTAAACGGGTTAGGGTATGCAGCGGTCAGTTTGTGAGAACCAGGTACCGCCAGGTCTACAACGTCTTCGTTGGATACCGAGCTTGCGCTGGTAATGGCAATGGCGTTGATTGTAGCGCTGCCCACAGAGCGGCTGAGGGTCACATTCAGGATGCCATCAAGTACAGGCACATTCTGGAATTCCTCAACGATGGCAACGCTGAAGCCGCCGGCTTCGACAAAGATGTCATAGTCTGTAAATTCTGTCACGCCTTCAATAGCTATATCAAACAAGCGCTGGCCGCTGGTCTGGTGGAAGGTTTCTGCAAAATGCAGCTCAACCGTGTAATTGCCACGCTCAAGACCAGGCAGCAGGAAGCGGATATCATTGTTGAACCGCTCTGCTTCGTAGAGGTCGTCGTCTTCCGTGCCGGCGATGTTGGCAATTTTCGAAAATGCCGTGCCTTCATTCAGGAAGTAAACACCGGTATCTTCCATCCAGGTAAGGTCTGTTGAGATGTACTCAATGCCTCCCGCGTTAAGGGCAAACGGAATACTTACATCTGCAACAGCACCGCTGATTTCAATACCACTGATTTTGGCCCGCTCTACGATCGAAATGAAATCGATGTCCAGTGAATCATCTGATACCTGGATGTTGAAAATGTTTTCAGATACTGCCGTATTGGAGTTACCGGCTTCTGCCAGAATATCGTAGTTGTCCAGTACAGTAACACCTTCAATCTGTACGTCAAATACACGCTGGCCGGCGTTTGCAAAGGCCGTCTCAGCAAAATGTAGTGTTACCGAGTAGGTACCATTCTCCAATGGGATTGTGTACCCAAACGGAGAAAGTGAAGCATTGGAAATACGCTCGGTCTGGTAAAGGCCGTCGTTATTTGTGTTGCTGATTGTATTCATTGATTCCGGACCAACACTGCTGTCTTCGCTGAAGAACGAATCGCCAATGTAGGTCTCGCCGTCACCCGTAGCTTCGTTTGCCGTTCCTGCGTTGATGCGCATGATAGGACCGGTTTGCGCAACTGCAGACTGGAAACTGAACAGGAAGATGAGGAGGAGTGCGGAAAGGAGGAAGTTGGGTCGAAAAGGAATTGTATCAGTAATTCTATACATAGCTATGTTTCGGGGTTACCCAGTTCTATCAATGTGGGAATCGTAAAATATTTTCGTGACACAGGTACTTTGTTACTGAATTCAACATCGATTTCGATGCTTTATTCATGCAGCGTTGGGCATTATGGGCAATGCGCCGGCGCCGGCTATAACATTTGACCTCGTTCACAGGTGTTGCCAACCGCTTGCATGAGGCGCGAAGTACGGTTATGTTGGAGATGTTTAGGCAATGTTTATACCGTAGCAGGGTGGAACCACTCAATTTTCCACATTATCAATTCGAAATCCAGGAAGCTGAAGGCCGGCAAGTCATTTTCGACAACCTGAGGAAGAAATGGCTGCAGTTGTTGCCGGAAGAATGGGTGCGTCAGCACGTTGTGCAATACCTCGTTCAGGAAAAACAGGTACCTGCCGGCCTGATTGGCGTAGAGAAGGGTTTTCAGTTCCAGGGCATGCAGCGGCGGGCAGACCTGATTGTCCACGATCGACAGGGTGCACCAGTACTCATGGTTGAGTGCAAAGCACCCGCTGTGAAAATTACGCAAGACGTCTTCGACCAGGTAGCCCGGTATAACATGGTGATTCACGCTGAGTATCTATTTGTAACGAATGGTTTACAACATTACTGCTGTAAAATTGAAGCAGATACCAGGCAATACAGCTTTTTGAAGGAGTTGCCCGTTTTTTCAGCGCTTTAGGGCCTGATAATGCAGCGGTTGCTTATCTGATCGGTCAAATTGCCACACTTATAGGTAGACTTGGCGATAGTTTCTGGATCTTGGGCCGGTATTTTGCTCCTATCATTTCTGTTTAAATCTAAAGGACACGAAGCGTTATTAATATTATGAACTATTCAACTGAACAGGAGATTGCTGTAAAGGCGGTGCAGGAAGCTGCAAAACTGTGTCAGGCTGTGCAGGCGCAGATTACAAGTAGCGTGCTGGAGAAGAAAGACAAAAGCCCCGTTACGGTTGCAGATTTTGGCAGCCAGGCGCTTGTTTGCCGGGCTATCCGCGAAGCATTTCCTGACGATCCCATTATTGCCGAAGAAGACAGCGCAGCGCTCAAAACGGACGAGAACGCTCCCCTGCTCGAAAAAGTTGTTGCACACCTGTCTGATTTAAGATCCGGTGTTGATGCTGAAACTGCCTGCAAATGGATTGACCATGGTGGCGCACAGGAGTACAGCGAACGGTTCTGGACGCTTGACCCCATCGATGGCACAAAAGGCTTCCTCCGCGGTGAGCAGTATGCCATTGCGCTTGCCTTGATTGTTGACGGAGAAATTGTGGTAGCCGCATTGGGTTGCCCCAACCTGCCAGTAAGCGCAGATCAACCGGATAATACGGGTGTAGTTTATGCCGCAGTCCTTGGAGAAGGCACAACCTGCATTCCAATGGATGGCAGCACCGAATCTGTTGCTGTAAAAGTGAGCGATACCACTGATTCTGCCCAGGCGCGCTTCTGTGAGTCTGTTGAATCGGGTCACACGTCGCACAGCGACTCTGCCAACGTAGCGGAGAAGCTTGGTATTACAGCAGATTCTGTACGCCTTGACAGCCAGGCTAAATATGCTGTGGTTGCACGAGGCGAAGCAGACATTTACCTGCGCCTGCCTACGCGGCCCGGTTATGTTGAGAAAATCTGGGACCACGCCGCTGGGGTACTGGTGATGACCGAAGCTGGTGGGAAAGCATCAGACATTTACGGTCAGCCACTCGAGTTTAACCATGGCTGGGGACTGCACGCCAACAAAGGTGTGATTGTGAGCAACGGCAAACTGCATGATGCCGTTATCGAAGCGATCAACGAAGTGGGTGTTACCGCTGCGTAAGTTGGTGTGATAAAAGTAGATTTTTTGCAGGGTTGTGGGGTTTATCCTCGCAACCCTGCTTTTTTTATCTGGGTACAGGCTTGCTCCAGGACCGGGAATTCCTTGGCGTAACAGAAGCGGAGGGAGGGTGGTGCTGTGGCTGGGTCATGGTAAAACGCATCCCCCGGAACGGTAGCTACGCCAACGCGCTGGATCATGGTTTCACAGGCTTCCTGGCAGGTTGCAAAGCCCGGCACGACCCCGTGCAAATTTTCAAAGCCGGCCAACACGTAGTAGGCGCCTTGCGGTGGCGCAAAAGTGAAGCCGGCCATGTCCAGTGCGTCACACATCATATCGCGTTTGACGCGGTAGTCTGCCATCATCTGTTCGAAGTAGGCATCCGACATTTCAAAGGCCTCGGCAAGGCCGTGTTGCAAAGGTGTTGGTGCGCAAATGTAGAACAGGTCGTTGAGCAGTCCCATCTTTGCAATAATTGGCGCTGGTCCAACGGCATACCCCAGGCGCCAGCCTGTCATGTTGTACGTTTTACTAAAGCCAGACAGCGTGATGGTGCGCTCATAGGCGTCGGGTAACGAGGCCAGCGACACATGTACGTGGTCGTCGTAAACCATGTATTCGTAGATTTCATCGGTTACAATATACAGACCGTGTCGCGTTGCGATAGCAAGGATAGCCGTGAGTTCATCGTGCGACCACACCTTACCATTTGGGTTGCCCGGCGTGTTTATAACGATCACTTTGGTTGCCGGCGTAATGGCCCGCTCAACTTCGTCAAAATCTATGGCCCAATTCAGGCCACGCGCCGGCACGTACGTTGTTGTTGCCCCCGTGAGCCGGATGAGGTTGCGATGATACCCGTAAAACGGTTCGAAAAGCAGAACTTCATCGCCCGGGTCAAGCAGGGCAAACATGGCTGATACAAAGGCTCCGGTAGAACCAATGCTGACCATCACTTCCGCTTCGCTTTGTGCCGGAATCTGGTTGAACGTCTGGGCTTTGTTGAGAATGGCAGACCGCAGCCGGTCGATGCCGGCGTAACTCGAGTAAATCGACAGATTTTCGTCGATGGCTTTTTTTGCGCCTTCCTTGATGGGATCTGGCGTTGGCAGGTCGCAAATACCCTGGCCCAGATTGATACCGCCGGTTGCATTGATCATCTGGGTGACAGCACGGATTTTACTCTGCGCGAGGTTTTGGGTACGGGCTGAGAGTGGTTTCATGGCATCACCCCTGGCTGCGCGAAATGACAAGTGCTACAATGATAAAGTCGAGAATGGCCGTCCCGAGGAAGCCGAGAATCGATGGAATTGATTTGTATTTTTCGGTGTAGATGTAAAATCCGATATTGGACAGGCCAAACATCATCCAGGTGACCCAGCTTACACCGTCGACGGTGGGCGCGCGGTATACTTCAACCAGTTGTAACAGGGTTGCAGCAGGAATAACAATGGCCGGCAACCAGCCGGCAAGTTCAATGAATCTGCGTTTCATGGCCTACTCGTTCTTTCACTTTGGGGGCGCATCAAGAGAAAATACTTTATCTGTAACGCCGGCACACTGTCATCCTCAGCTTGACTGGGGATCCACAGGTATAACAATCGCCATTGAATGTAAATTGATGACCAGTGCTATCCCTGTGGATATCCAATCAAGTTGGATATGACGGGTAAAGGGTCGCTGTTAGTTACCGCCAGACTTAAGCGAAGTGCTCAACCCTTAATCCGCGTTATTGATGAGCAACCAACTCGGATCTTCCGTAAGGGTTCTACTGCTGTACTGATTTGACTCGAATGGTGGGGTGCATTGCAAATGGCTGAATTAATCGCTAGCGTATAACTGTGCATCTCTCACAGGCATAAAAAAAGAAATAGAGGCCTCGTCTGCCACCTAGACAAAGACCCCTATTTCTAACCAGTTAGCCACACACCAGAAATGTAAGGCTCACAACATCTCTGGATTCATTGACTAGTGTTATAGTGCACAAAAAGCCCGTAGTGTTACAAAAAACACGTACGGGCTTTTTTATAGGTTTTTAGGCCGATTTACAGGCCGGCATCTGCCAGGCGTTTTTCCAGGGTTTTGATCCTGTTATTCAACTGTTCGATGTAGATATGTGCCTTTTCCAATTCTTCCAGGATTTGCTCCCGGCGCTCTGCCATGTCGTACAGATCGTTTTCTTTCAACGCCTTTTCGCTGGTTACCGCCGGCAGATGGCCTTCGCTCCACATAAAAGCTGCGTGCGCTTCGATAGATTCGAGCTGGTAGCTTTCAGAGAAAACATAGTCGGGGACACGTAATTCGCGAGAGCCGGCAATGAAGGAGCCGACAGCGGTAATCACATCACCCCCGAAAGAGCGGATGTTGCCGGCTACGTCGAGTGTTTCGCCTGGGTTGGTCATTCCGATGCCGACGTTGCTGCCAGACATTGTAAGGGTTGGGATAGGTGACCCGGGAGATCCGCCCGTCCAAAATCGCAAGCTGCCGTCGTCTTCAAAGGACTGAATCATGCTGCGCGTATTTCCTTCATGCCTGAATTCAATCCAGCTTGTCCTGAACAAGTCGACCAGTGGCGCTTCTGTGTTGAAGTCTTTGACATGAAAGTGAATGCTGCGGTTTTCTGCGTTGATGTCGAGTTCACCACGTAAATCCATTTCGCTGCCGATACCTACGCTGCCATTTTGCTCAAAATGCATCGCGCGCGTGGGGTTACCTGAGTTGATGGGCGTAAATTGGAGCGAGAGCTCGTTCTGGGCGAAATCGTGTGCATAGCTGTTGCTGTACATTTTTATGGTCCATTCCCCCGGCATACCGTTAGGATTGTCGCTTGAAGTACCAGCGGATATGAATTCGAGTTCTGCGCTGCCGAGGATGGAGCTGGCGTTTGATTCAAGCCGCAGCCTCGGAGAACTGGCATTCAGATGAAGGAGGGCTGCGGGTGAAGACGTTCCGATACCCACATTCCCACCATCCAGGATAGTCATGCGATTGGTTGAACCATTCCAGAAATTAAGCTGCGTGTTTTTGCCGGCGATGTGCCAGGCTGTGGTTCCGTCCTCCATGAACGACAGTCGCGCATAATCGCTGTGGGTTTCGTGTAATACGAGATGTGGCGAGGCGCCTGTGCTGTTGTGTGAAATTTCTACCCTACCTGAAGGCGAGGTGGTGTTGATGCCGAGTCGGCCAAGACGAGTAATCCTCATATACTCGAGGAAAGAGCCATCCCATTGTCCAAATTGAAGGGCCTGATTGCGCGTTGCCGCAAAATCCATCTCACTATCCAACAAAATTGCAGGAAGCTCTAAGGAGCCCACAATATGGAGCTGGGCGCCCGGTTCGTTGGTGCCTATGCCGACCTTTGCTTCTTTTGTATTTGCCCAAATCTGCGAACCGTCACTGTCCCACTGGGCAAAAGCGGGTGTGCTTACTAGATAGAGTGCCAGGTACAGGCAGGCTGTACCGCGATAAAGGGTTTTTTTCATGTCTTCCAATAACCAGGGGAAACGAGGATGATGAGTAGTAGTAGGTGGATTGCTGCTACGTACAACTTCCGTGTAGAGCTGACCCCTGACAAGGTACCCTGGGGTTAATTAGGGTATGCTTAAGGAGTATTGATGCAGCAAAATTAGAAAATTTGCGTACAGATTAGGAGCTTATTTAATCACCAGATGAAGAGGATGTTATGACACTTGGGAAAAGACTTCGCCGGCTCATCAAGAGCTTGTTTCGCTGGCCGTGGCGTAGGAGGTAGGAGTTTGGAGTGAGGAGTTTTTTGGGTGAAAATTTACGTTGAAAAAACAGCATGCTAATGGTTGAAGGCTACCTGATTGAGTACCGGCGTTACCGCATGATTGCTGAGAAAGCTATTGCCCAGGTGGATGAAGCCGGACTCAACCGTGCGCCGTGTGTAGATGGTAATTCGATTGCCATGATTATGCGGCATCTCAGTGGCAACCTGAAGTCGCGTTTTACCAACTTTCTGACTTCAGATGGTGAAAAACCGTGGCGTAACCGCGATCGTGAATTTGAAGAAGGGTATTACCGTGCTGCTGAGTTAACGCAAGATTGGGATGAAGCCTGGGGGCTAATCGAGCAAATACTGGCAGGTCTGACGGATGCTGACCTGGAGCGCGAAGTGAAAATCAGGGGTATAGGTCTGCGGGTGCGCGAGGCATTGAACCGGTCAGTGGCACACGTGGCATATCATGTTGGGCAGATTACCTTGCTCGCCCGAATCGACCAGCAAGATGCGTGGCAATGGATTTCGGTGCCGAAAGGTGGGTCTGCTGCGTATAACCAAAACCCAACCAAAGAGCGGTTGCCCTGACAGGTTGTGCGATTGCTCGACCGTTTTAGAAAGCTTAATCGTCTGAAGAATAAATACGTTGTTTAACCAATCTATCAGACGAAAATGCTCGATAACAAAGTAGCCGTTGTATTTGCAGCCAGTGGCGCTATTGCCGGTCAGGCTGCCCGTTCATTTGCCGACGCCGGGGCCCATGTATTTGTATCTGCGCGCCGGGCTGACGCCGTTCATACCCTGGCTAAAGAAATTAATGCTGCCGGCGGAAAGGCTGAAGCTACCGTTGTGGACGCGCAAAACGAAACAGAAGTTGATCAATATTTAGATCAGATATTTGCAGCTCACGGCCGCGTTGACGTTGTGTTCAACGGCATAGGTCGCGATCCGGATAAAATGGGGTATGCAGTGCCTTCTACTCTGTTATCGTTTGAGCAGTTTATGGAGCCCATGGAGGCAATGGTCGGATCCCAGTTTATCACGTCCCGTATTGCCGCAGGGAAAATGGTGGCACATGGTAAGCCTGGTACAATTCTGTTACTGACGGCGAGCCTTTCGCGTATCAAGGCGCCATGTATGGCAGGCATTACCGCCGCCTGTGCTGCAATAGAGGGATTGACCCGTTCCCTGGCTGGCGAGTTTGGGATGCATGGTATACGGGTCCAGTGTTTGAATGCCACGGCATTGCAGGAAACGCCGACAATCCAGAAAACTTCTGCTGCCCAGGCCCGGTTACTGAATATTCCGGCAGAAGCCATGCGCGAGCAAATGCAGCAAGGCTTCCTGCTGGGCCGCGGACCATCACTGGAAGATGTGGGCCGCGCGGCTGTATTGCTGGTCTCAGATGCTGGCGTCGTGTTTAATAGCCATATTGTGGATGTCGATTGCGGCAACGCAGGCGTGATATAAGCGAGGGAGAAACCATGCAACAAATTATCTCGATGGGCCGGTGGATTTTTGTACTACCTTTTGCCTTCTTTGGATTGCTTCACTTCGGACCGCTAGAATTCAGTTTGCCGTACGTGCCGGCGTATTTGCCCGCACCGGCGATCTGGGTATATTTTACGGGTGTATGCCTGCTGGCTTTTGTCCTGAGCGCTGTATTGGGTAAATATGACAAACTCGCGGCTGTACTGTTGGCCGTCATGCTTACGCTGTTTGTGGTCCTTGTACATATACCGGCTGTAATAGACGGCGCTTTTACTTCCCTGATTGGCAGCTTTCGGGATCTAGCAATGGCTGGTGCTGCGCTCATGTATGCAGATCAATACGCAAAGGACGGAGCTCTTTTGACTAAATCTGTAGCAGAGACGATTCACAACTGATATGCAACGAGAAGCCAACAAGCGGCTCCAAGCGGCGCTGGAAGGTGATATCAACGCCTTCCAGAGTCTCTTTGCCGCATTTCAACCCCAATTGAAGTCCTACCTGTATCGGCTGCTTGCAGACCGAAACGATGTAGACGACCTGACCCAGGACACGTTCGTGAAAGCGTTTGATAAACTGTCAACCTTTAAGGGTAATTCGACGCTCAAGACGTGGGTATTCAGGATAGCCACCAACCTTGCCTATGATTTCCTGAAGCGCCGTAAGCGCTGGAAATCGGATGCCCAGGATACTGCCAAAGCCTATGCGGAGGACTCCCCCGAGATGCAGCGGCTGTTCTGGTTTACGCATCAGAACGCGCCGGCGGGGCAATACGACATCAAGGAGCATATCGACTTTTGCTTCACCTGCATCGCCAAAACGCTTTCGATATCCCATCAGGTTGCGCTTATCCTGAAAGACGTCTACAGTTTTCCCCGAAAAGACATCAGCCAGATTTTGGATAAAACAGAAGGCGTGGTGAAACACTTGTTGTTTGAAGCGCGCAAAACGATGGTTGATGTGTTTGATCATCGTTGCGCCTTGATAAACAAGGCCGGGGTCTGTCATCAGTGTACCGAGCTGAATGGGATTTATAATCCGAAGCAAAATGCACAGAAGGCGCTGATGAAAATCGACATGGTAGCTGTATCAGAAGAATCGTCCAGCGAACGGCTTTATGAGTTGCGTGCTGCGCTGGTTCGCGCCATTGATCCGCTACAATCTGAAGGCGCTGACTTGCAAGACGTCATTATGCAATGTACACGTGCAAGTATCGGGGAGATTGGGTAAAGGTGGATTGTGCAGGATTTATACCTGTACACTTTTTTGCTCCGCCAAATCAAAGACAGCCGTGAAGTAGAAGGTTGAGCCGACGCCTTCCTCGCTTTCCAGCCATATTTCTCCCTGCATCGAATGTACCAGTTGCATGGAGATGGTTAGGCCGAGGCCCGTGCCGCCGAATTGCCGGGTAATGGTACCGTCTGCCTGGGTGAATGCTTCGAAAATCTTCTTCTGCTTGTTTTTGGGGATACCAATGCCTGTATCCTTTACAGAGAGCACAACTTCCACTTGTTTATCTGTATTGGACTTGATGCGTGCGCCTATGTCTATACGACCACCGGTGGGCATAAATTTGACCGCATTGCCGATCAAATTGATCAGAACCTGTTTGAGTCGGTCGCTGTCACCCAACAGCGTTTGAGGTATGTCAGGGCTTATACGGACATCAAATTGAATGTCTTTTGATCCATTGCCGGCGATGTATATCGTACAAAGCTCCTGAAGAATAGCCATCAGGTCAAACGGTTTTGAAATCAAATCAACCTTTCCGTCCTCTAATTTTGAGATGTCAAGGATGTCGTTGATGATGCGCAGCAGACTTTCTGCAGAACTTAAAATCGTATCTGTTATATCTTGCTGCTCTTCGTCAAGCGGGGTGTCTCGCAACAAGTCGGCCATGCCCAGTACACCATTCATGGGGGTACGAATTTCATGGCTCATGTTTGCCAGGAACTCCCCTTTAATTCGGGCAGACTCGATGGCCAGCTCTTTTGCTGTCTCTGCCTGCTCCTTTTCATGTTGCAGCGCTTTGAGTGCATGTTGGGCTTCACCTAATGCACGATTGTAATTGGCGTCAAAGACACGAGCAAGGCAAAAAATGAAAACACCGATGCCTAGAAAGGCGGAAAGGGAGTGGTATGTAAGGATTCCTTCGGGGGCATCGGGAAGATCAATAAATTCAGTGTGCGTTAGCAATAACACAAACCCAAGCGCCAGGAGGTTGACGCCGAGCCAGATTACGCCGGCTCGCTTGCCGAGCAGCAAGAATGCAACCAGAGAGAGACTGGCGAGCCATGCATTTGCCGCGTCATAAATACCAAAGCCTGTAACGGCAATAGCAACCAGGGTATACATGGCAACGAAGAGCATCCCATGTGCCTGCACACGCAGCCAACCGGCGCGTAAAAAAAGTAAGTTGCAACTTATCAATACAACAGCTGCAGATACAGCATATCCAGCAGCTTTATGACCAATCAGGAAATAGTAGGGGACATAGAGCGACCCCGTCACTAACCAGACTATATTGAGGGTAGTGGAAAGTTTAGCCTTGCGAAGCAACTCTTCATCGGCATAGAATTGCGCGTGGAATAATGTGCTGAATAGCCACTTCATGTAAAATGGGTCGGTAGTATGGGTCTTTCCATTAATTAATCGGATATGAAGATTGATACATTAGCCCCATAAAATGCGATGTCGAAGATGCGGTATTTGCTGCATGGTATTTAAAGCTATGTGTTATGATTGTTAGGTTTTTGGCCAGTTAACATTTGGTTTCAAGCGGTTCAAGCGCCGGCGTTTTTTGAGATGGAAATCGAAACGTTGACATTATGGTGCACGGACAACTATATTTAGTTGTCCGTGCACCTTTGCTTGATACCCAAATGTTCAATATATCCATGAAGTATGATTCTCTGATCCTGGCCATCGCTTTTAGCCTGTCTGCTCTGTTAACGCAGCATCCATGCGACAGTAAAGTGATATTTAAGTCTGATGAACATGGTGTTGCCTATTGCACCACAAAAGGGACGTTGTTCAAGCGGAACGCTGTGGTGGTTGGAAAAAACCTAGACATAGCGGCGCGTCTCACTTGGTCTGCAACGGCTGATCAAGCCCAAGTTGAAGTGGCAGTGCCTGTTCGTTCATTCAGATCTGGGAGCAAAAAACGCGACAAACATGTCGCGGAGATACTCGGCGCTCCAGAGCATGCGCGTATTCATTTTAGGACTGAGTGGTTGGATGCTGACATGCTGTGTGAAAGTGTCGTACAGCAGAACTGGATGCTCCCAGGCAGCCTCGAACTGAAAGGGATACGGTTTCCTGTAGACTTTAACCTTCAATTTTCTTCTGCTACCTCAATCCCAATTGTCAAAGGATCGCTGCAGACAACATTTTCGACGCTAAGTATTGAGGTGCCAAGTGTGGGGCCTGGTGGAATGATTGCCAGACCTCATGATGACCTCCAACTCTTTGTGCAGCTCCATTTGGAAAAGATAGATGGCGCAGGCGCATTGCATCACTGTTTTTCTAATGGCAACTAGGTATGCATGGAATGCACATGGTGCGTGTTATAAGCATGCACGGCAATCAAAATACGCTGAAAACGACTTTAAACGATGGCAGATAAATGACCGGTGACAGGCACGCAGTTATCATAAAATACGCCACTCTATTGGGTTCATTATTCGGCGTTGCTATGGTGGTCTGCATTCACCTTAGAATAAGCAGCAGTAAGTACCTGTATCTTTTTTTGCTTGCCATAATGCTCTGTTTTCTTATGACAAGGAGAACCATAAAGCAGGTTTCATACTGGGAGCTATCGCTGTCATCATTACTAATTGTCCTTGTAGCATCAGCAATTGTCTTGCTCTACCTTGGGGTAGCATTTATGTGGTAGACTCAGTTGCTAATTTTGGTAAATGTTCTTTGATATCAAGTGGAATGGATAAACGAACAGCGAAGGTGTTTGTAAATGAGCTGCCTGGGCGTTCCAAATTGTAGTCTAGCCTTGCTATTCGTATTATTGGGGCGTGAGAAGTGGCCGAGTTAGTCTTACGGCGGCTTTTGCAAAATCAAAAAATCACCCGTTTGCTGCCATTATCACAAATCCTGATGATGACCACTTGACATTTCGTTGGCTGTGCAACTATATTTAATTGTTGCTTGTGCAACGTAACAAGCAACAATGAAGAAAATCCCGCCTGCACTCGATGATGCAATGCCGTTTAATGTTTACCGGCTGGCTTTGCTTTTTCGAAGAGAGCTGATGGATGCACTCTCCGAGTACAAGTTGACGCCAGAGCAGTGGCAGGTAATGCGGGTGCTTTGGGAAATCAGTGAACCACTGAATCAGAATGACATTGCCCACATTACGTTACGGGACCGCCATACAACGTCGCGTATTGTCGCTCGGCTTCAACGCGACGGATGGGTAACAAAAACGGTGGATCCTAATGATGCACGTGCCTCGCTTATTACGCTCACCGCTTCTGCTGAGAAAGTAAAAGCCGAAGTGCCTGCCAAGCTAATTGGGCGTTTTGAGCCAATATTTGAGCTGTTGGAAGAAGAAGAAAGCAAACAATTTTTGAGTACGCTCAAAAAGCTCAGAAGCTTTCTTGAAGCATAAATAACCATTTTAGTAAGTGTCATGAATATCTTTGCATAATAAGTTGTCCGTGCAACTGTGTATTTTTAATGTTGTCTGTGCAACTTGTGTGATGAACACCTAACGATAAGGAAGACCGATGCTGTCCCAACGTACACCTGAGCAATATGGACTTAAAGCACAGCGCTACCACTGGCTTAGCGCTGTGCTAATCATCGCAATGATTCCGCTCGGAATGATGATGCAAAATGTAGAGGCTGAAGCTACCAAAAGAATATTGTACAGGGGGCATATGATTATTGGTGCGTTAATCCTCCTCATCACAATTGCACGCATAGCTTGGGGAAGGAAAGACGTAAGCCCTGACCCACCTGAAGGGCTCCATGGAATACACCTGAGGACATTCCATGCGACCCACGTGTTTCTGTACGTATTTATTTTCGTGCTCACTTTTAGTGGTATAGCCATGCTGATCAGTAGTGGGATTGGTGATATACTCACAGGTGGTTCTGAAGCCCTAATCCCTACTGATCTCAGTGAAATTGCACCTGGTCGGGCCCATGGCATTGCTGCCAAAATTTACATCGCTCTACTTGTGGGCCATATCGGAGGTGTCGTGTTTCATCAGACGACCAAGTCGGACGTTCTGCATCGGATGGGGATTAATGTTAAAAAATCCAAACAGCGCAGCTAATGGAGGCGATAATGAACACCAAAACTAAAATCAGGCGAACATGCGAAATGCTTTCTGTAATAGGCATGAGTGCATTCTGCGCGGTGATGTTCGCCGTTGCCTCAACGGCTCTTAGCTATTGGAAGAGCGTCCCTGTAGCAGAATTTGCAAGCATTTTTGCCAAACAGGATGCTGATATCATGTCGATGATATCAACAGTGGTTGCACCCACCATGATTGCAATGGTGGCAACCGTGATCATGAATTGGAAGCACAGTACGGTGCGCTATCTCTGGCTTGCTTCGGCGGCGGCATTTGCACTCGTTCTCATAGTAACGGTGCTCTATTTCGTCCCTAACAATACCGCTTTTGCAACTGGTGAATTCCCGGTTGGTGAAGTAGCGGTTAAGCTTGATCAGTGGGGTAATGTCCATTGGCTAAGAATTGCTTTGGCAGCCATGCCAGCAGGCCGACTTTATCGCTGCCGTCGTTGTTGACCGCCGAGCCGCGAATCACGGCGTGCACGTGATCGCCGTCGGCCAGGGCGCGCTCGAGTGGCTTTAACACCACGATCCCAACGCCGTTGCCGAACAGGGTGCCGCGCCCGTCGGAATCGAAGGCACGGCAGTGCCCGTCCGGCGAGGCGATGCCGCCCGGCTGGTGGCGA